>CASEFF010000056.1 GCA_949287115.1 uncultured Bacillota bacterium
TGATAGTGACCGATCATCACAATGTGGAGGATGTGAAAGCCGATTGCATACTGATAAATCCAAAACAGCCAGGCTGCGGCTATCCTTTCAAGGAGCTGGCAGGCTGTGGGGTCGCTTTCAAGATGGTGCAGGCCATATGCCGGCGCAGGGGTTTTCCAAAGAGCGTAATAAACGATGTGCTGGACCTTGCGGCTGTGGGAACGGTGGGGGATATAGTCTCCCTTACGGATGAAAACAGGACGATAGTAAAGTACGGGCTGGCGCGCATAAATTCAGGCAGCAGAAGATCGCTGAAGATGCTCGCCGATGCAATATCCCTCCGAAGCGTAACGTCGGAAAACATAGCCTTCGGCATAGCTCCCCATATAAACGCGGCCGGAAGGATGGCCAGCGCCAGGGAAGCGGCGGAGCTGTTTTTGACATCAGACGAAAACGTCATGAGGGAAAAGGTGGACAGGCTGGTGTCTCTCAACAGCGAGCGCAGAAGGGAGCAGGACGAAGCCTATGAACGATGCATCGGGATGGTATCGGGAGACGAACGGATGATACTGCTCCGTGCGGAGGATATACATGAAGGCATAGCCGGTATCGTTGCCGGCAAGGTGAAGGAAACAGAGGGAAAGCCGGTAATCATCGTCACGCCTTCGGAAAACGGATGTCTCAAGGGGACGGGGCGCAGCATAGAGAAGGTGGACATTTTCAGCCTGCTTAAAAAGCACGAGGATCTGTTCATCAGATTCGGAGGTCACAGGAGCGCATGCGGATTCCTCATGAAGGAGGAACGGTTCGGCGAGCTGGCGGAGGCTCTGGATGAAGAGATGAAAGCGCTCATGGAGGCGGATCCCGATCTTCTTGAAAGGGAGATCCCGTGGGAAATGGTATTGGAACCTGAAGAGATAACCGTGGAGCTGGCAGAGGAACTGGAAAGGATACAGCCTTTCGGCAAGGACAATCCGAGACCGCTGTTTGCGATGACGGAAGTGATACCCGGGCAGCTCAGATTCATGGGAGCCAACGGTGATCATGTCGGTTTTCGCACGGGAAAAAGCGGCGCGGCTGCCGCAGACTGCGTGATGTTCAGGACGTCGCAGCAGGAAAGGGACATGCTGTCGGCGGGAGAACCGCTGAACATCGCAGGGACTTTGAAGAAGAAGGAATGGATGGGACGCGAAAGCGTGCAGTTTATTGTCGAGGAGATATTCTGATGATGGGAAAAAGGAAATTCATACTGTGCCTCGTGGCTGCCTTTCTTGTCGGCGCGGCCGTCACGGGAGGCGTCGCGGCCGTAGTATCCGGCGGAGCTTTTGGATACGTGAGAGTGGCGAAGAGCGACTATGACAACATGGCGGAAGTGTATGAGCGGTACGGCAAGCTCAACAGCCTGTATGATGCGGTGGAAGCATCGTTTTATAAGGATGTCGACGAGGAAGATATGATGGATGGAGCGTACAAGGGACTTATCGCAGGACTGGGGGATCCCTATTCATCGTATATGACGGAAGAGGAGTATGAGACGTGGAAGAACACCGCCACGGGAGAATACTCGGGAGTTGGCGTCACGTTCACTCAGGATGCCGACGGGAAGTTCGTGATCGTTTCCGTGGAAAAGGACTCTCCTGCTGAAGAGGCGGGCCTCAGGGAAGGCGATATAATAAGCGCCGTTGACGATAAGAAGTACGATGATCTGGACGTCATAGGCAACGCCATAAGAGGCAGTGAAGGCACCGAGATAAAGATAACGTACCTGCGTGACGGAAAGAAAAACAGCGTGACCATGGAGCGTGAAAAGATAGTGCAGCACAGCGTGGAGCACGAGATGCTGGAGGGCGACATAGGATATATAAGCATAAGCTCCTTCATAGAATCCACAGGCGATGACTTTGCGAAAGCGCTGGATGATCTGGAAGATCGCGGCGCGAAAGGGCTCATACTGGATCTCAGGGACAACGGCGGAGGCCTTGTGAACTCCTGCATAGAGGTGGCCGATGAATTTCTGGATGAAGGCGTCGTAGTATACGTAGAGGACAGAGAAGGCAACAGGACGGATTACGATGCGGAAGACGGCAGGACTGATCTTGAGACGGTGGTGCTGGTGAATGAGAACAGCGCCAGCGCTTCGGAGATACTGGCGGCGGCACTGCAGGACAACGGTATCGAGATAGTAGGTGAGACGACGTACGGAAAGGGCGTCATCCAGTCCACCGTACAGCTGGAGGACGGGTCCGCTCTCAAGCTGACCGTAATGCAGTATTTCTCGCCTGACGGCAACGCCATAAACGAAAAGGGTGTGACTCCGGACCGAAAGGTGGCAGATGATGAAGACACCGGGGTAGACGAGCAGCTCGAGGAAGCTCTGGAGCTGTTTTAACGGCGCTTTAGAGCTTTAAAGTGTGTGTTGACTGGGTGTTTTGCAGATGATATAATTTATTATACGGTTTTGTCCCGAAACGCGGCAGAAGAGTCCGGGGAAGGAGTAAGGTATGGCATACGATTCCAGATTCAAGCGGGAAGATATAGACGAGCTTTTCAAGGCAATACTGCTGCTGAAGGACGAAGAAGACTGCTACAGGTTTTTCGAAGACATCTGCACGATCAATGAGATACATTCCATAGCCCAGAGACTCCAGGTGGCAAAGCTGCTGTCGGAGAACAAGACGTACAGCGAGATAGAGAACATCACGAAGGCGTCTACGGCGACCATAAGCAGGATCAACAAGTGTCTCGTATACGGGTCCGACGGATACAGGCGGATACTGGAAAGGCTCAAGGAGAGCGGAGAGCAGGAATAGATACCGTAGTGAATATCGGGAAAAGGTACGGCGGAAACATTGTGTTCCGCCTTTTTTGAACATTATGGAGCTGTATATATACGAGGATTACAAGGACATATTCCCGGAGCTTACAGGCCGTGAGCTGACGGACGAGCTGATACGCGAAACCCTTGTGATGTACGGAGCAGGTCCGTGCAGCATATCGAGGACGGAAAAGGGAAAACCGTACGTGGAAACGGCCGGGGCAGGCGGCGAGGTGCATCTGTCCGTCAGTCACAGCGGACCGTACTTTCTCTGCCTCATAGCCGACAGACCGGTGGGAGTCGACGTTCAGCAGGCGAGAAACACGGGCACGGACAGGATCAGCAGAAGATATTTCACGGGCGAGGAACGCGAATATATCGAAAGACATGGCGAAGACGGTTTTTTCCGCCTGTGGACGCGAAAGGAAGCCTATTCGAAGTACACGGGACTGGGGTTGCAGGAGATATTGAAGGGAACGCAGATAATAAACAGGGACGACGTGGAGTTTTTTGATTTTCAGCTTGAGAAGGGGATCTATTGTTCATGCTGCATGAAGATATAGACAGAAAAAAAGGATACGCGGCAGCCGTATGTTTTTCCGTGCTGGTGGGATTTTCATTCCTGGGTATAAAGATATGTCAGCAGTATACGGGAGGACTCAACATACTGTGCTATCGTTACGATTTCGCGCTGGCGGCAATGGTGATACTGGTGGCGACGAAGACGGTGAAGATAGACATACTGAACAAACCGAAGGGCAAACTGTTCCTTACGGCTGTGTTTTACGTCGGTTTCATGGCGTTTCAGGTGGCGGGGCTGTTCTACGCAACGTCGGTGGTCGGATCAATAATATTTGCCGTAGTGCCGATAATGGTCAAAATCATAGCGTCGGTGTTCCTGAGGGAAAGAGCGTCCCTCATGGGGAACGTGTTCATATGCGTGACGGTGGCAGCCCTCATATTCATGATAGTGATGGGCACCGCCGACATAGAGATAGATCCGCTAGGTACTGTACTGCTGCTCGTATCAAGCCTGATGATGGCAATGAGCAACATATTCATGAGGTATACGAGAGACGATTACAGACCGATAGAGATAACGTTTTCCATAATACTGCTGGGGTTTATCGTATTCAACGGAGCGGCCGCGCTCAGGGCCGTCTTCTGGGACGGAGGCATATCGGGATATCTTGCACCGCTTGCCATACCGCAGGTGGCGATATCGGCGGCTTATCTGGGAATAGGATGTATACTGCTTTCGGCTCATCTCATGAGCTACATCCTCAGCAAGATGGAGGCGGCGAAGGGAACGATATTCGGCAATCTGTCCACGGCGATCTCCATAGTGGCAGGTGTCGTGATACTGGGAGAAGACCTGATGTGGTATCACGTAGTCTGCACGGCGATCATAATAGCGGGAGTCGTGGGAGTCAGCATGAGCGGCACGGGAGCGAAAGGAGAAAGATGATGACGACGGAGGACGGCATGAGATTCGCATTTTTAATGGAGAACAAGACGAATACGACGGGGATAGTGGCGGAGCACGGATTGTCCGTATATATAGAGACGGAAGGTAAAAAGATACTGTTCGACGCGGGAGCGACCGATCTGTTTGCGGAAAACGCAAAGGTCATGGGTATAGATCTCGCAGGAGTCGATATGGCGGTGGTAAGCCACGGACATTACGACCATACCGGCGGTTTTCCGCTGTTTTGCACAATGAACGACAAGGCGCCGGTCTATATTCATAAAAACGCTTTCAGAGAATCGTACATATTGAAGGACGGAGAGCTTTACGGCAAGAACGACGGTATAAGGTGGACCGAAGGCGAGACGGAGATGATGAAGGAAAGGCTCGTCCTCACGGACGCTCCGCTCATGATAACCGATGATATGGCGATAACCGGGACGATAGAGCCGGAGGAAGGGTTTACGCCCACCGAGAGGTTTTATTACAGAGATGACGACGGGAACGTGACGGAAGACGATATGTCCCACGAGCAGTGCCTGGTGATAAGGCGGCCGGAAGGTCTGTATATATTTTCGGGATGCAGCCATACGGGCGTGCTGTCGGCGCTCAAAGCGGGAAAGAAGCTGTTTCCGGGAGAAAAGGTGGCCGTGCTGGTGGCGGGTATGCACCTTTATGCCGCGTCGGCCGATGAAAGACGCCGCGTGGTGGATGAGTTGGTAGCCGAAGCACCGGAGCGGGTCATGCCTGTCCACTGCACGGGAATGGATGCCATATGCGAGCTTAGGAATGCCCTTGGAGACAGGTGCGTGACAGCCATGGCGGGAGAACATTTCAGAGAACACGGAGAAAGAGATGAAAGGGTCTGAAGATATCAGGAACACTGCCGTGAGGTATCTGGGAGCGGGCGCGAAGACCGGCAGACAGGTAAGGGAATATCTCAGGAGAAAGGGATTCGAAGACGACGACATAGACGTGACGGTCAGAGAGCTGGAAGAATACCGCTATATAGATGATCTTGCATACAGTGTCATGTATTTCGAGTACGGTTTTGAGAAAGGGCGCGGCATATCGAGGATAAAACGCGAGCTTTCACAGAAGGGCGTGGACAGCGACGTGATAGAAGAGGCATACGGGCAGCTTGAAGACGTGCCGGATCAGTACGAAACGGCCAGGAGCATAGCGGAGGACATGGTGCGCGGCGCAGATATGGAACGTATGGATCACGACGAAAGGCGAAGGCTGATGGCGAAGGTGGGACGACGGCTCTCATCCAGAGGCTTCACATCCGATATCATTTACAGGGTGCTGGATGATCTGCGCTGAGAGAGCCTGACGGGAGGTTTGACGCATATGAAGGAACAATACGCGAGGACGGCTCTGATCACAGGAGAAGACGGCGTGGACAGGCTGCGCTCGTCATCAGTGATCGTATTTGGCATAGGCGGAGTCGGAAGTTACGTCGCTGAGGCGCTGGCAAGAGCGGGGATCGGAAGGCTGGTCCTCGTGGACGGAGATACGGTGGATATCACGAATATCAACAGACAGCTGCCTGCGCTCCACAGCACGCTGGGACGACCAAAGGCACGTGTCATGGCCGAACGGATAGCGGATATAGATCCGGACTGCGATGTTACGGCAGTAGAGCGGTTTTTCATGCCGGAGACGTCCGGAGAGTTCGTCTTTGCAGGGAACGACTATATAGTAGATGCGATAGATAACGTCACCGGCAAGATCGCCATCATAAAAAAGGCGAAAGCCGAAGGCGTACCGGTCATATCGTCCATGGGCACCGGCAACAAGCTGGATCCGTCCATGTTCAGGATAGCCGATATCGCAAAGACGAAAGTCTGCCCCCTTGCGCGTGTGATGAGGCGGGAGCTGAAAGCGCGGGGTATAACGGACGTGAAGGCGCTCTATTCGGAGGAGCCGCCTGTGAAAAGCGGCGAGGGTGCCGTGCCGGGGAGCATGTCATTCGTGCCGTCTGCTGCCGGACTGATGATAGCGGGCGAGGTCGTAAGGGATATATTGAGGAAAGGTGAAAATGGATAATCTTAGCATTGTTTTACTGGGGCTTTTCACGGCTGTCATAGTGCTGATAGCGTTGGCGGTAGTCCTGATATTGAAGATATCGGGACGCGGAGGCATAGGTCAGGAGGCCGAGCTCAGACGCGATATAAGGGAGGAGATGAGCCGTTCACGTCGCGAGACGGCAGAGAACGTGCAGAGCAGCGTCAAGCGTCTGGGAGAGATGATATCGGGGAACCAGATGGAAAGCGCGGACATGCAGAGCAGACGTCTTGCGGAGCTCAACAGACAGCTCGCCGACACATCGATGAGCATAGAACAGAGGCTTGAGAACATCAGGGTGTCCATGGAGAATAAAGTGACTGCCATGACGGAGGAAAACAACAGGCAGCTCACCGAAATGAGGAACACCGTTGACGAGAAGCTGCAGAAGACGCTGGAAGACAGGATAGGCAGATCGTTCATGCAGGTAAGCGAAAGGCTGGAACAGGTGACGCGGGGACTCGGCGAGATGCAGAACCTGGCCGCAGGAGTCGGAGATCTCAAAAAGGTCCTTTCCAACGTCAAGACAAGGGGCATACTGGGCGAGATACAGCTTGGCGCCATACTGGAACAGATACTGGCGCCGGAGCAGTACGATGAGAACGTTGCCGTCAGGGGAGGCAGCGAGCGGGTGGAATTCGCCGTGAAGTTTCCGGGAGAAGGGGATATACCGGTATATCTGCCCATAGATTCCAAATTCCCGGCAGATGCATACACTCATCTTCTCGATGCCTACGATACGGGAGACAGGCAGACGATAAAAACGGCGGCTGACGATCTTAAAAACGCCGTGTTGAAGGCCGCGAAGGATATAAAGACGAAGTACGTGGCGCCGCCGCGGACGACGGAATTTGCCATAATGTTCCTGCCTTTCGAGGGATTGTACGCCGAGGTGCTGCGTCTCGGCCTTGTGGAGATATTGCAGCGGGACTACAGAGTCACGATAGCGGGACCGACCACAATGTCGGCCATGCTCAACAGCTTTCAGATGGGATTCAGATCCATCGCGCTCCAGAAACAGTCCGGTCAGGTTTGGGACACGCTGGCCAAGGTCAGGACCGAGTTCGACAAGTTCGGTGATGTGCTGACGAAAGCTCAGGGGCGCATGGAGCAGACCCAGAGGGATCTCGAGACTCTGATAGGCGTGAGGACGAGAGGTATACAGCGCGCCCTCAAGGACGTGGCAACGACGCCTGAGAAAAGGGCGGGGTCTGTGCAGATATACGATTACGATGACGATGATCAGGCGATGATCGGACAGAGGGAGAGAAAATGAGCATATACGCTATATCCGATCTGCATCTGTCGTTTTGCCCGTGGATAGATAAACCGATGGATATATACGGGCCCGAATGGCACGATCATGCGGAGCGGATAAAAAGGAACTGGGAAGACGTCGTATCCGATGATGATACGGTGGTGCTGGCCGGAGATATATCGTGGGGACTTAAGCTGGAGGAGGCCGTGTACGACCTGGAATGGATAGATGCTCTTCCGGGACGCAAGGTGATATTCAAGGGAAACCACGATCTGTGGTGGCGGGGCATAACGAAGCTCAACACCATGTACGATACGATAACGTTCATGCAGAACGACTGCTACAGAGCAGAAGATATATACATATGCGGTACGCGCGGATGGCTTACGCCCGACAGCGACGACTTCACGGAAGACGACGAGAAGATATACAGGCGCGAACTGCTGAGGCTCAGGGCATCTTTGGACAGGGCAGTGGAAGAATGTGGCGGAGCCTGCGGCGAAAGGATACTGGGCGTGCTCCATTATCCGCCCGTGTCGAGGGCAGCCGCTTTTTCGGGGTTTCAGCAGATATTCGAGGAGTACGGAGTAAGGAACGTGATATACGGTCATCTGCACGGCGCCGAAGGGTTCGGGAAAGCCATAGAAGGATCGTATCACGGAGTGGAGTACAGGCTGGTGTCGGCGGACAGGCTGTCGTGTATGCCTGCCCTCGTCGACGTGGAAGGGAGACATCATGAATGCAGTGGATCTGATCGTAAAAAAGAGGGACGGAGAGAGACTGACGCGTGAAGAGATAGGATATATGGTGATGGGATATACAGACGGTGATATACCCGATTACCAGATGTCCGCTTTTCTGATGGCTATATTTTTCAGCGGCATGGACGACGTGGAAACGGCCGATCTGACGGAAGTCATGAGGGATTCCGGTGACGTCATGGATCTGAGCGGCATAAAGGGCATCAAGGTCGATAAGCACAGTACGGGCGGCGTGGGAGACAAGACGACCCTCATAGTGGCGCCTCTTGCCGCTTCATGCGGCGTGCCGGTGGCCAAGATGAGCGGAAGAGGGCTCGGATTCACGGGCGGTACCGTCGACAAGCTGGAGTCCATACCTGGATTTCGCGTGTCGATGGAAAGGGATGAATTCATCAGACAGGTCAACGATACGGGCATAGCGGTCATAGGACAGACGGGACATATAGCGCCGGCCGACAAAAAGATATACGCTCTCAGGGATGTGACGGGAACGGTAGAGAACCTAAGCCTCATAACATCAAGCATAATGAGCAAGAAGCTGGCGGCGGGCTCGGACGCCATACTGCTGGACGTAAAGTGCGGCAGCGGAGCCTTCATGAAGACGGAGGAGGATGCCGTGCGCCTGGCCGAGATGATGGTGAGGATAGGCAACATGCGCGGCAGGAAGACGGTCGCGGCCATCACGGATATGGAACAGCCTCTGGGAAGGGCGGTCGGCAACGCGCTGGAAGTGAAAGAGGCCATAGATGTGCTGAAAGGCAGGGGGCCGGATGATATAACGGAGCTTTCGCTGAAGCTGGCGGGCATGATGATATATCTGGGCGGCATGGCGGAAGATGAAGCGGAAGGCGGCAGGAAGGCAGCTCAGGCCCTGCAAAGCGGCAGGGGGCTTGCGAAGTTCGCGGAGTTCGTGGAAATGCAGGGCGGAGATCCCGCCGTTACGGAAGATCCCGGTATATTGCCGCGCAGCGATGTGGTGATGGAGCTCAAAGCAGAAAGAGACGGATATGTGTCCGCGATAGATGCCATGAGGATAGGCCTTGCGTCTCAGCATACGGGCGCCGGAAGGGAAAGGAAAGACGAGGCGATAGATCTGTCTGCCGGGCTGTATCTTTACAGGAAGACGGGAGATCCGGTGAAAAAGGGCGATGTGATATGTTCCCTTTATGGCAATAATGTGAAAAAAGTCAAAAAAGCATTGGAGGAAGCCGGTAATGCTGTTAAAATAAGCGAGGAGAAAAAGGAACCGGGAAAACTGATAAAAAGGATAATAACGTAAGAAGAAGGTATGAAGATGAAACGGATAACGATCGTGATGACGGTGATCCTGCTTATGCTGTCTCTGCTTGCTGCCTGCGGAGGCGGGAAGGAAGAAGGCAATAAGGAAGAAAAGGAAAAGGGATGCGAGATCGCAGTCATATCTGAGAGCGTGAAGGCTGACGGAGAAGCCTTCGTAAATCTGACATGGGACAGCGCAAAGAAATTTGCCGATCAGAACGATATGGTTGCTGCGCTGTATGAACCGGAAGAAGTCTCAAAGGAGGCGTACATGGCTTCCATAGAGAAGGCGACGAAGGACGGGGCGAAGTTCATCATACTCGCCGGCAGCGCTTTTGAGACTACGGCGTACGACGCGCAGAAGGCCTATCCCGATATCGGTTTCATGATACTCGACGGAGTGCCTCACGATGAAAAAGACAATTACGCGACGGCCGATAACACCGTCAGCGTGATATTCGCGGAAGAAGAAGCCGGATACATGGCCGGATATGCCGCCGTGAAGGAAGGATACAAAAAGCTGGGATTCCTGGGAGGACAGGAAGCGCCTTATGTGAAGCGTTACGGCTACGGTTTCCTTCAGGGTGCGGCAGCTGCCGCTGCGGAAACGGAAACGAAGGTGGAGATGGCCTACAGATATATGGGGTCATCGGAGGCTTCGAAGGATGTACGGGAAGTCGCGCAGCAGTGGTATAAGGACGGCACGGAAGTCATATTCGTATCGGGAGGTCCGATGACGGACTCTGTCGTAAAGGCGGCGGAAAAGGCGAAGGGAAAGGTGATCGCCACGGATCTGGACGATGAAAGCCTGTCGGAAACGGTCATAGCGTCTGCGTCAAAGGGAATAGGAGCCGCTGTGGAGACGGTGCTCAAAAGCTATGAAGACGGTACGTTCACAGGGGGAACGGCGTTCAACTACGCGGCCAAGAACGACGGCGTATCGCTGCAGATGAGCGACACGGGATTCACAAAATTCGACGATAAGGCATATAAAAAGGTGTTCAGGAGCCTGAGCAACGGAAAGATAGAGCTGAAGAAGGATACAGGGGTGAAATCCATTTCGGAGCTTACGGGAGAATGGGTCACGATTAAGAAGTAATGTAAACCTGTAAAAACACAGAAAATATATAGGTTTATATGTGGACTAATTGGACACTTTATGATAGTATATCCATTAGACGAGCAAATGGAGGGGGTAGTATGAAATCAAACAGGACAAAAGGAAAGATATTAGACACATCCATCAAATTGTTCAATGAGAAGAAAGCGTCCAATGTCAGCACTGTACAGATCTCGGCCGCAATGGAGATAAGTCCGGGGAACCTGTACTATTATTACGCCAACAAGGAAGAAGTGATAAGGTGCATATGGCAGGAGAGGATGATCGCGGAGATAGATGATCTCATAGCAAAGTGCGGAGATGTGGCGACGGCGGAGGATCTGCTGGAGCTCTTCAGGGGGATCGTCGCGCACTGCGTGCGATACAGGTTTTTCTATACGGAAATGCCTACGCTTTTTGCCAATGACGGCACCATCATGGACATATATATCGATGTGAATGAACGTTCGGTAAAAGCTGCGGCTGCGCTGTACAGGTCGTTTATGGAAAGCGGCGGGATGATAAGGCTTTCCGATGATGAGTTGGATCTGACGGCGAAAAACGGCGTGCTGATGATACTTGCCATAATAAACAGCTGCGACGTAAGGTCGTGTTACGGATTTGATGAGAAGATCGTGACGGAGGCCGTATGGAGCGGGATGGCGGCTTATCTGAAGCCATATCTTACGGATGATATGCGCAGCGGAATGGACAGGGCTCTCGAAAGCCTGAAGCCATGATCGCGTGATACGAAACGGATACAGGCGCGTGCGCCTGTCCGATACATGATAGACGGGACTGACCGTACCGTGGAACCGGTGCGGTCAGTCCCGTTTGCGTTGAGACGCATACAGAGCGGCTATATACAGTACGAACAGATCGTGGCTGCTTCTGAGGTCGTAACCGGTCTTCATACGTATCTTTTTTATCCTGTACTGTATCGTGTTCTTATGGGAAAAGTATCTTTCGGCGAGGGCTGTCAGAGAGCCGTTGGCGTTGAAAAAGGATATGATGAAATCGCACATCTCCGTTACCTCATCGCCGGTGCACCTTTCGAACACTATCCTGCTCAGGTTTTCCTTGTGCATCTCGGGCAGCTGTTCTATCACGTAATCCAGCATTATGTTGTTGAACAGGTATATCCCCGTCTCGCCTTCGCGGCAGTCGAAGTATGATATTATATTGCCCGCTTCGTTGTATGAACGATGGATGTCCATGTAGTCATCGTAGTCGTTCCCGACGGCACAGAAGATAGATATGTCCGGATCCTTGTTGAGACGTGCGGAAGCAGTCTCGAGACAGCCGTACAGCTGGCGGTGATCGCAGCACGCGAGGATGATGAATACGGTCCCGTTGAACATTATGTGTATCTCCGGGGAAGAGATCTCATCGATGATCTTCCTGACGATGCTGTCGGAAAATGGTGTGATATGATCGTATCCGTCCGAAGAAGATGTGTTTTTCAGTATGGCGGCCGTGTATTTGCCGCTCACAGCGATGCCGCTGCGCTTCATCAGCTCTTCGAGATTGTACTGAAGGTTGTTGAAATTCCCGTGGATCAGATCGTTTATGATCATGTTTTTTTCCTGCTGGCTCCCGAACTGCTGAGACATCCTGAGAGATTCTATGAGCAGCATCTCCGTCATCTTTTTAAGGATGAGGCCGTACTTTACCGTCTGATGTGGATCTCCCGTTATTCCTATGACGCCGATGATATCGGAGCCGAAGTGTATGGGCAGATTGGCGCCCCGCCTGCAGCCGCGGTACTGGTCATCGTCCGTGACTACGAGCCTTTCCATATCGCCCTGAATGAGCAGTTTCGCGCCCTCGTGGAACGTGTTGAGCCTGTCGGAGTCGGTGCTGGCTATTATCAGCCCTGTCTCGTCCATTATGTTTATATCCTCTTCTATGACCGTTCTTATTTCGTTGAGTATCTGTTCCGCTATCTGGTGTGTGAGTCGCACGGGTTTTCCTCCTTTGTCCTGCATAACACATATTATAGCATTTTATTGGTATTGTAAACATAGGAAAGATGTGCGTATTGTGATATATTTTTGTTAGGAATTTGTGAAACGCTTTTACAGATCATCTTTGAAGATCGGAAAGGAGAAAATCATGGCACAGAGATCTTGTTCATCTTTTGTTATCATGGGCTCGGAGACGAAATCGGGCAATCTGATATACGCGAAGAACAGCGACAGACCTTTTAATGAAGCGCAGCCGCTGATATATTATCCGGCGGCGGATCACCCGAAGGGAACGTTCACCGAGTGTTCCTTCATAAAGATACCGCAGGTGGAGCATACATATGCCTGCATAGGATCGAAGCCTCACTTCTTCTGGGGATTCGAGCACGGTGTCAATGAACACGGACTGGTCATAGGAAACGAGCAGGTGTCGGGAAGAGAGATACCGGACAGAAAATGGGGACTCATAGGTATGGACATCCTGAGACTCGCCCTTGAGAGAGCGAAGACGGCGAGAGAAGCCATAAACGTCATAGACGGCCTGCTGTCGACGATAGGCACGGGCGGAGCTCCGGGACACAGGATCCCTCAGTTCAACAGCAATTTCATCATATCCGACCCGAACGAATCATATCTCTTCGAGTCACATCAGGCAAAGTGGGTGGCAAAGAAGGTGGACAGGTACGGATACCTTGCCAACTGCTACTGCATCGAGGATGACTACGATCTGATAGCAGACGGAACGGTGGAGGAAGCCTGCGAGAAGGGATTCTGGCATCCTGACGTACCGTTCAACGCAGCAAAGGCATGGACGATCGACGAGCTGCTCTACGATGAATCGGAAGGATTCGTAAGATACATGAGGCTTAAACATCTGCTTTCGAGAAAGGCGGAAGCCGGCGGCAAGTTCGATGTAAAGGACGCAATGAACATGCTGAGGGATCATTATGAGGACGTGCCTGAGCTGCAGTCGATATTCAGCCCTGCGGCAAACAAGACATGCACGATATGCAGTCACCCGGGCGGAGTGGGAGACGGATGCGCTTCTGCTGCAAGCACGGTGACAGTGCTCAGAAAGGATGCTCCGAAGGAGCTGACGTTTACATACTGGGGAAGCATGGCGCCTCCCTGCTGCTCCATATTCAGACCTTACTACAACATCGGATCCCTTCCCGATGATCTGCAGCACGCTCACGCCCTCTACAGACAGGAGGATCAGTGGTGGCAGTTCATAGAGCTGGAAAGGTATATCTCCCTCAACTACGAGAAGTTCGCACCTAAGGTAAAGGAAGAATTCGGAAAGATGGAGGATGAGTTCATCCAGCAGGCAGAGCACATCGAGTCCACATACAACGGCGATGTTAACGTGCTGAAGAAATTCTCAGAGGAAGCGACGAAGAGGAGCTCCGACAAGGCGCTCGAGCTGATAGCTGACATAAAGTCAAAGCTGGTGACGAAGGACATAGACAGGATGCTGCTCAGCTATTTCAAAGAGGCTTCCAGAGAGTGCGGCATGGAGTACGACGAGAATGTGATCAGATAGGCTGCGGCCTGTCCGGTCCGGGATCTGACATATAGGAGAAGACAGATTAGGAGAGACGATAATGAGTGACAATGGATTAAAACAACACAAGGTAGGCGTAATAGGGATAGTAGGTATGATATATGCCATGACGGCGGCAGGCGCCTACGGTATCGAGGATATGGTATCGGCTTCGGGCCCGGGAATGACGGTGATAATGCTGTTCGTGCTGCCCCTTATATGGGCTTTCCCTATAGCGCTGGCATCAAGTGAACTGGGATCGGCGATCCCGGACGAGTGTGGATTTTACAGATGGGTCCAGAGGGCCCTCGGAGAATTCTGGGGCTTTCAGATAGGATGGCTCAAGAACATAGGAATATATATCAACGTAGCGGTGTTCGTGGTACTGGCGACGGACTATCTCGCATCGTATCTGGGCATGAACAACTTCCAGAGCTACATATGCAAGGTCATCCTGATAGCGATATTCACATGGATAAACCTGAGAGGCGTAAAGGACGTGGCCATAGTAAGCTCGATAATATCGGGTGCGATACTGGTGGCTTTCGCAGGGATAGCGATAATAGGATTCCTGAACTTTTCCCATAATCCTTTCGAGCCGGTGGTGGCTACGGGACAGACGGTAATAGGGAGCATAGGCTCCAGCATAGCCATAGGAATGTGGATGTATGCCGGATATGAATCGATGTCCAGTCTGGCAGGTGAAGTGGAAAACCCTCAGATAATACCGAAGGCTATAATCATCGCGCTGCCGCTCATCATAGGTACGTACGTGCTGCCGACGGTGGCATCCATAGGCGCCATAGGTCAGTGGGAAAGCTGGGGATCGGAAGGAGTATCGTATGTCAACGTGGCAATGAAGTTCGCTCCGGCATTCGGCGTGGCGTTCATGATGGTGGCGTTCATATCCAACCTTTCGATGTTCAACGTTTATCTGGCTTCGGGAGCCAGAGGGTTCTTCGTAATGGCCGAGGACAATCTCGCGCCGAAGGCGCTCGTAAAGTGCGATAAAAAGCATGGCGTGCCTTACGTCGCCATACTCAGCCTCGCTGTGGTTTCTCTGATACTTTGTGCGTTCAAGTTCGACATACTTGTAACGATAGTATCCCTCTTCAATCTGGGTCTTTACTCGCTGATAATGATATCTCAGATGGTGCTCAGGAGAAAGGAGCCGGATCTGCCGAGACCTTATAAGATCAGACTCGGTAAGGTGGGTACCGACATATTCTGCACGGTGCCTATCGTAGTGGCCTTTATCGCGCTGTACATAAACGGTACGGACTACTTCGTTCTGGGCCTTTTGGGCATGATAACGGGTCCTATAGCCTACATCGTGTTCAAGAGAATATACGGAGGATTGTACGTGAACGATCCGGAAAAGTACCCGATAAATCCGAGGACAAAGCTGGCGGTAGGCGACACGAAGAGAATAGCCTTCGCATTCGGCCTTCTGGCGGTGCTGATGATCATAGGAAGACTGTTCCTGCCGGGATATGAGGATCATCAGTATTATGCCGACACGTACGGCATCGAGGGAATATTCGACGTGTTCATGAACCTGATACTGATCGCCGCCGCGGTGTGCGCGATACTGGCCGTGATCTTTATGGTGATATATAAGAAAACGGAGTCAAAGGACGCTATAAATGGATAAAAACAAAGAAAAGAAAAAATATCTCCTTATGCCCGATTCCTTCAAGGGAACGATGGATGCCATAGAAGTGTGCAGCATCATGAGATCGGCCATACTGGAGTGTGATCCCGGTGCGGAGGTCGTCAGCGTGCCTGTAGCCGACGGCGGGGAGGGAACTGTCGACTGTTTCCTCTCCGCGTTCGGAGGCGAGAAGCGAAAGCTGACCGTGACGGGCCCGTGGAGAGAGAAGACGGAGTCGTTTTACGGGATGATCGGCGATACGGCTGTTGTCGAGATGGCCGCCGCCGCCGGATTTTCAATGACAAGGGGGAAGGGAAGAGACCCTTCGAAAACCACGACTTACGGGGTCGGCGAGCTAATACGCGACGCTGTAGGCCGCGGTGCGAAGAAAATCATACTGGGACTGGGAGGAAGCTGTACCAACGACGGAGGCGCAGGCATGGCGGCTGCCATGGGGACGGTCTTCAAAGACAGAGACGGGAATACCTTCGTTCCGGTGGGAGAGGATCTTGGAAAAGTCGCGCATATAGACTGCAGGGGGACGGAAAAGCTCCTTTCGGGCGTTTCCGTGGAAGTGATGTGCGACATAGACAATCCGCTCTGCGGCATGCGGGGAGCCGCTCACGTCTTCGCGCCGCAAAAGGGCGCCGACGCGGACATGGTGCGCATGCTGGACGACAATCTCAGAGCTTTTGCAGATGTGACGGAAAAGGAGACGGGCATCGATGTTCTGGACGTGCCGGGCAGCGGAGCGGCAGGCGGTATGGGAGCCGGAGCGCTGGCTTTTCTGGGAGCCGAGCTGAAGCAGGGCATAGACGTCATACTTGATATGATGCGGTTTGAAGATATAGTAAAGGATTGTCGTATCATATTCACCGGCGAAGGACAGTTTGACAGTCAGAGCCTTGGCGGAAAGGTAGTCGTCGGCATAGGCAGACGTGCGAAAAAAGCCGGTGTGCCGGTGATAGCCGTAGCGGGCCGCATAAAGGAAAAGATAGACGGGCTGTCGGACGTCGGACTGACGGCCATATATCAGACCGACCCGGGGACGTATGGCAGCAGAAATGAGATGCTGTCCCACTGCCGGGAGGATCTTTTCAGGACGATGACAGAGATAATGGTTGAGAGAGGGACTTCATAGCAGGTCCCTTTTGAAGTTTTTGCTGCGGTTGCATGGGGCGGCCCGACCCGGTTTAGATATGGCAAATTGAGCATATTATTTTATAAAATGTAAAAAATTCAAAAAACTAAGAATTAATTTACTAATATATATTGACGTGTGTCATGTCGGGATGGTATTCTTTACACATCGGTGAGTTTGTAAAACGAACCGGCAATTATCTTATTTTATATCTATCTGAAGGAGGTGAAGTACAATTGACAGAAAAACTGCAAAATGAAGTGAAGAGCTTCAA
>CASEFF010000057.1 GCA_949287115.1 uncultured Bacillota bacterium
GCTTCGGCCAGCGCTTTCGTAGTTATCCTCTCCATGTTTTCCGGTCTCTTGTTGTTGTCCATATCCGTTCCTCCGTTCACAATTTTATTTTAACACTTTTTATATCCATGTCACGCAGCGCCGCAGCGTTGCCACTCCGCAGCACCGTTATATCATCGACGGTATCTTCCCGCCGCTTCTGCCATCCTCTCCAAGCCTTCTTTTACGAGGGTCCTCGGCATTGCCAGGTTTATCCTGACGAACCCCTCCGCATTGCCGATAAAGAGCCTGTTGCCGCCTTCCACCAGCACGCCGGCCTTTTCCGCGAAAAATCCGGAAAGATCTTCCGTATCCATATCGCATCCCCTCATATCCACCCACAGCAGATACGTCGCCTGAGGCACACCGCAGGATGCACCGGGAATGTTCTCATTTATGAAGTCGACGGCAAACCTGAAATTCTCATCGAGATATGCGCGAAGTTCCTCAAGCCACGGCCCGCCGTGCTCGTATGCAGCCATGTTGGCCGCAAGGGAGATCGGGTTTACCATCCCGCCGGTCTTGTCGTTTCTGACGAAGGCCCGTCTCAGAGCTTCATCCCTTATGATTATATTTGAAAACATCAGCCCTGCAAGATTGAACGTCTTGCTGGCCGCCATGCACGTTATCAGTTTTTCGTACTCCGGCATCACCTTTCCCATCGGAGTGTGATGCTCCCCGCATCGCAGCAGATCGCAGTGGATCTCATCCGATATTATCCACAGATCGTTGTCTCTGACGATCTTCGCCACGCTCTGCGCCTCTTCCCCGCTCCATACCCTGCCTGTGGGGTTGTGGGGATTGCACCATATGAGTATCTTCACTTCCGGATCGGCAGCTTTCGCCGCAAGATCTTCAAGGTCGACGGTAAACATACCGTTGCGCTCCGTCATGGCGGACGTAACATATCCGTGTCCGCTGTATCTGAAGGCGCGTCCGAAAGGTCCGTATGCCGGCGTCAGGAACAGTCCCCTGCCGCCTCCTGCACGCTCTCCGGAATATCCCTCCGCCTTCATGATCTCCTCCACAAGTCCGTACAGCGCCGGTACGACGCCCTGCGAAAACACCAGCTCCTCTTTCGGAAACCTCCATCCGTATCTGTCGCGGCACCATCCGGCAAAGACATCGTGATATCCGTCTCCGAACACTCCCGTATACCCGAATATCCTGTGATCCGTCCTTTTGCGTATCGCATCACAGATCTCCGGCGCCACGGCAAACTCCATGTCGGCCACCCACATCCTGATAAGCTCGTCATCAGGCACCGGAAATTTCATATCCTTTCCCGGGAACATGTACTGGCGGAACCCTTCGACGTTTTCCGCATACGTACCCCTTCTGTCTATCACTTCGTCAAAATCGTATCTCATTTTACCCTCACCCTTCTGTCGTTTTATCTGTCGATTTCAACGAGACCCCTGCATCCCGTTACGCTTAATTATATCAAAAGTAATTTACGATATCCAAACTTTTTTATCTGTGGTACAATATAATATATATGTTATCAGTTTTAAGGGGGACTTATGATTTATCTGGATTACGCGGCGACGTCCGGTGCAAAGCCGGAATCGGTATATACCGCCGCAGATAACGCTTTGCGAAACGCTTCGGGCAATCCCGGCCGTTCAGGTCACAAGGTATCGCTGGCTGCCGGAGACGTGGTGGCGGAGACGAGATTTCTCGCCAGCCGGCTTTTCCACGCCGAGAACCCGGAATCTATAATATTCTGTTCCAACGCTACGGATGCGCTTAATCTGGCAATACAGGGCTCCGTATCGGACGGCGATCACATCATCACCTCCTCCATGGAGCACAATTCCGTGGCCAGACCGCTGGAACACTTAAAAGACAGGAACATAGAGATCACGAAGATCAGGGCATCCGTCGAGACGGGCGTGGACCCCGCCGACGTGGAGGCTGCGATAAAGGACAACACACGGCTCGCCGTTTTCACTCACATTTCCAACGTTACGGGAACGATGAACGACATCGCCGCCATAGGAAAGATATGCAGGGAAAAGGGAGTCACCTTCCTCGTTGACGCTTCCCAGTCAGCCGGAGCCGTAAAGATCGACGTTCAGGCGATGGACATAGACATGCTGGCAATGCCGGGGCACAAGTGCCTGTACGGCCCTCAGGGCACCGGTATCCTTTACATAAAACCCGGCCTCGACCTCAGACCGCTGAAACAGGGAGGCACCGGCAGCAGGTCGGAAATGCTCAGGCAGCCGGACGACAGACCGGAAAAGTACGAAAGCGGCACGCTCAACGTTCCCGGCATAGCGGGGCTTGGCGCAGGCATAAAATTCATAATGGACACGGGCATCGAAAACATACACGCCCGCGACAACATGCTGACAACAAGACTCATAGACGGGCTTTCGACCCTCGACGGCGTGAACATCCATGCTCCGCGCGAAAACGACCGCGGCCCGGTAGTTTCCATCACCATCGACGGCTACGAACCGCAGGACGTCTCGATATACCTCGATCAGGTATTCGACATAGCCACCAGGAGCGGCCTCCACTGCGCACCTGACGCCCACAGCACCATAGGCACGCTGGGCTCCGGCGGTACCGTCAGGATCAGCCCGGGGTATTTCACTACCGAAGAAGAGATCGACGCATGTATAGAGGCCGTCGGCATAATAAGCAGAGGTGAACTGTAATATGGAAAAGAGCAACGTTTCACGATATGTAAGGCAGGAGATCTTCGCGGGCATAGGTAAGGACGGGCAGGAAAAGATAAAGAAAGGCCGCGTCGCCATCATAGAGATGAGCTCCATAGGCGCGGCGGTAGCCAAC
>CASEFF010000058.1 GCA_949287115.1 uncultured Bacillota bacterium
ACATCGTTGAGTCCGTATGCCGCCTGAGTGAATTCTATATTGTTCTCCAGGTACTGCTCTTCCTTGGCGATCTCGTCAGGAGTTACTATGAGGTTCTGCACCAGCAGTCCCGCTCCGGTACCTGCAAGACCGATGACTATCATTATCACGGGCACGGTCACGACGTATTTCACGCGCCTCCTGTTTATGCCCACCGCAAAGCCTATGGCCGCCAGCACCGCCAGCACCATTATCACCCTGTACATCCACAGAGTGATGTTGACGTCGGTGAATCCCGCTCCGTAAACGGCTCCCCTGCTTCCCAGCAGCAGATCGTACTGTCTGAGGAAGAAGTTCACCGCCACCATGAGGAAGAACAGCACGCCCACTATTATGAGCTGCTTTTCGGCGATGTTCACCAGCATCTTGAGATTCTTGTTATCGAGGGCTCCGCCTCCGGAAGGTTTTCTGAACCCGCCGTTGAAATTCTTGCCCGTAAAGGATTCGGCAAACTTGCCGAACATGCCTCCCATGTTCCCGAAAGGAGACGCACCGCCGGCGTTTCCGCCATCATCGTATGCTCCCGACGAGCTCTGAGGTTCCTCCTCGAATATCTTCGGAGTCCTCATGGAAAGCAGTATGGAATAGTAGATCACCGTCAGCAGCGCGAATGCTATCAGCAGTACGATGACTATCTGGTTTACTTCCTCTATGAAGTCGAGCCTGAAAACGTAGAAGGATATGTCGAGTCCGAACAGTGGATCCTTCTTGTCGAAGCTGGTGCTGTTGATGAACTGCAGCAGATCGAACCACAGGCGCGTCACCGCAAAGAACGTGGTTATGGCGCCGTATATGGCCGCCAGCCCCCACGATATGAGGTTGAGCCTTCCGTGGTTCACCGGTTCATCGGACTCTATCTTCCTGAAATAACCTCTCTTGAGCACCTTCAGATACACATAGGCCAGGAACGTCACGATCACGAACGTCGGAACGCCTATCTTTATCTGGGTGAACAGCTTGGTAAGGAATACCGAAACGTAATCCAGCTCCCTGAACCAGATGAAGTCGGTTATGAATCCTATCAGGCTGAAAAATAACAGTAAAATGATAACTATGGCAACCAATATCCACAATATCGGTCTCTTTTTCTTTTCTTTTGCCAAAGTTGTCCTCCTTTTAAACACCTCTCGGGAAATATCCCCTATCAATTATCACAGACCCGCGTAATGCGTTTATCATACGTCGTATCGCACAGACATCAGCATCGTGAATTCCTCTTCCGGGTACATGGAATAGACTCTTTCGACCGATTCACCGCCGACGGTCTCCCTCACCCATACGTAGTAATGGTTGCCCGCCTGCCTTATCTCTCCGATCTCCAGCTTTTCAAATTTGCCGTCCATGCCCTTGTCGCTGAGAGCTGCGATCTCGTCGTACATATCACTGTCCGTATCTATCATGTCGAGTACCGAATCGTTGCCTTTCTTCATGAGGTTGACCAGTCTTGATTCGAACTCTATTATCTCGCCTACGACCTGTTCGTCATAATACACGGGGTAGTTGTCCGCGTCTCTACCCCACTCTACTTGGGTCATAGGCTGTGATAGGACCAGGTCCGATACCTCTGCGTCCCTGTCCTGATCGTATCCCAGCTCCGCGTTATATACTATCTCGCCGATATTGCCGTTGATGTTCCTTTCGCTCTGGGATCTTATGAGATCCGTCTTGTCTTCCATAGGTGCGGTCCTTGCCTGAGCCGATATCATGCTGTACTCGGTGTCCTCGCCGGTTATGAGCTGGATCACCTTGTTGAGCTGATTGTCGATGAACTCAGCCGCTGTGCTGTGTGGCGCCAGGAACCTTATTCCCATTCCCACTACTTCTACCGCCAGTATCACTATCAGCACCACGAGAACGATCTTGAGGACGATCCTGCCCTTGCCGCTCTTCTCTTCTTCGTAATCATCGTCGTAAACGTCGTCGGACGATACGTTGTCGAATTCCGAATCGCGCTTTGCAAGTATCTTTGCTTCCTTCGCCCTTTCCTTCTCCTGACGCTTCCTTTCCTTTTCTCTTCTTTTGAGTTCCTTTTTGGAAAGCTGGGAATCGTCCTCGTCATCGTAGAAGCTGTCGTCATAGAAATCATCCATGTCGTCCGTGCCGCTCTGCTTCTGCTGTCTGAGGTAATTGGCCGCCTCCTCGTTGCCGTAATTGTCAAATTCGTTGGCTGCCGCAGCCTTCCTGAACTCGCTGTTGCCGTGCATCACCACGGTCTCATCGAGATTGGACTTTTCCTCCGTCCTGAACTTTTCGTTCAGATCGCCCGCCTGGATGGTATCGCTCATCCTCGGCTGCTCCGCCTGCTGACCTGCATCGTGTCTGAACACCTGGGTCTGATCGAGCTGCGGCTCCTGAGCCGCATGATCGCCGTACTGTGCGCCTGCATCCTGCTGCGGCGTTCCGCTCAGGTCGTTGACGCTTTCAAACTGCGACAGCAGATCGTCGCTGTCCGACGGTTTTACGGCTTCTCTTCCGGCATCCCCTGCCGTTCCGACCACTTCCGCACCGAATTCGAGAGGCTGTGCTTCTTCCTCTGCCGCCGATGCCGCCGATGCCAGGCCCGCTCCGGCTATTGCGCCTCCCGCAGCCCCTGCTGCGGCTGCCAGGGCTGCCGCTCCGGCCACCGATCCGTTTCCTTCATCCTGCTGCGCGTCCGCTGCAGGTGCGGCTGCCGTGTCCGCAGCGCCATATTGCTCCGGACTTCCCTGAGCCGCCTCGTCGAGACTTGCAAAGAATTCGTCGTCGCTTTCCGGAGCCGGATTTGCTTTCTTCGTCCTCGTCGAAACTATGGTATCGTCGCTGACGCCTTCCCTTATGGACGCCTTGTCCACCGTCCTCGTCTGCGCCAGCTCATCTGTCGAAAGCATCGTCTCTCTGCCGGTCACAGGTCTTTCCGCTGCATCGGCATCGTCTCTGTATGTCGCGCGCGTCTCTTTTACACCCGCTGCCGTTTCCGGCTGTCCGGTGCCTTCGGCGGCGTTGCTTTCCTCCAGCTCCGCGAAGAACGTGTCTCTTGCGCGGGCCATTTCATTTATCTGGTTCCTCGTAGCCTGATGAGCCTCTTCGACTTCCCTGCTCACCTTGCTTTCCTTCATCTGATCGATGCCGTCTCTCATGGCGGCAACGGTCGCCTTTATCTTTGCGGCTTCTTCATCTCTCATGCGCGCCGTCTGCTCTATGACTCTTCGCACTTCTTCCTGAGCCACCGCCTGATTGGCTTCCCTTGCGATCTTCTCTCTCTCTTCTTCGAGACGCCTCTGAGCCTCCATGGCCTCAAGCTGCTTTCTTTCCTGCTCGGCTTTGAATCTCGCCTCGGTCTCGGCAGCGAGCCTTGCCTCCTGCTGAGCTCTTATCCTCGCCGCTTCCTGCGCCGCCTTCAGATCGGCTTCCGCCTTTATCCTCGCTTCTTCGGCCGCCCTGACTCTCGCCTCGGCCTCGGCTCTGCGTCTTTCCTCTTCCTCGGCTGCACGTCTGGCTTCTTCCTCTGCTTTCAGGCGCGCCTCCTCTTCAGCTTTTATCCTCGCTTCTTCCGCGAGTCTTTCCTCTTCTTCCGCCTTCCTTCTGGCTATCTCCTCGAGGCGTGCGGCTTCTTCCTCGGCTCTTCTCCTCGCCTCGATCTCCGCGGCAAGCTTCGCCTCTTCTTCGGCCCTTATGCGGGCAGCTTCTTCAGCTCTCTGCCTTGCTTCCTCTTCCGCCGCGATCCTCGCTTCCTCCTCGGCCTTTCTCCTTGCCTCGGCTTCGGCTTCCGCTTCCTTTCTGGCTTCCTCTATCGCCGCCAGACGCGCTTCTTCCTCTCTTCTCTTCGCTTCCTTTTCGGCCTCCTGAGCCTCTATCCTCTGGAGGACGTCGGATTCGAACGCTTTAGGCTGATACGGCTTTACGATGCCTTCTCTTTCCAGGAACGCTTCCATGGAAGGATCTTCCGTCCTCGTCTCGAACCTGTGCTGAGCCAGCTCCTCGGCTTCCGAAAGCTCCTTCTGTATCGCGTTGCCGGACTTTACCTTTTCGTATTCCCTGTTGAGGAGCTGCTGGAACTCCTCGTTCTTCCTGTTGAAGGTATAGAACTTGTCTATCCTGTCGGCGGCGCTCATCTTCTTCACATCTTCAGCACCTGCCGTCCCGGCGCTTCCGGCAGCAACGCCTGCCGCAAAAGCTCCTCCCGGAGCCGCGCTTCCGGTCTGTGTTCCGGCCGGAGCGGCAGACTGCCCATCGCTTTTTACCGACGAAGCACCCGCTTCAGGCTGAGCGGCTCTTGCCGGTGTCACATCCGGTATGTCGTTGGGATCTGCGTTCCAGTCAAAATTAACATCCTCGGTCTTGACGGTCTCTCCGTCGGGATAATCGTCGACGTTCCATTTGAATTCCTCAAACAACGGTTTTCTCGGAGCTTCTTCCGCGACCGCTGCCGCTTTCTTTTCCGTCGGTGCGGCAGCCACCGTTGTTGCGGCAGCTTTTGCCGGCGCCGCTGGCGCGGCCGACGCCGAAGCCTTTTCCTGTACCGGCGGTTCTGCCGTCACAGGGCTCCCGCAGTGGTTGCAAAATTTCGAACCGTCCGCGATCTCGTTTCCGCAATTCCTACAATACATATATTCCTCCTCCCGGATACTACTCTTTGATCAGGTCTTCCAATTCCGACGCGGTATACTTCTTACCGCTCCTGCCTACATCGTACCCTATAGCGTTTTTCCTGCCTGTCATGTCCTCCCCGTCGGATACCGCATATTCCCCGGCACCCAGTCCGTCCATGAAACCAAGATCTATCTCACCGTACGGCATATCATCAGCCGCCACGTATGCTTCGCGTTCTTCTTCCGCTCCGGCGCCTTCGGCATATGCCTCTCCGAACTGCCGCCCGGCCGCGTCATATCCTTCGTACAAACCATACACGCCGTATGCGTTATCATCGTCAGCGTCTTCTGCAGCATCTGCCTCTTTTTCGGTGTCTTCGGTATCTTCCGCCGCCGCTTCCGCGCTCTCGTCCGGCACTTCCATATCCGCCATATCTGCGCTGTCATCGCCTGTGTCGCCCGCGCTGCCGGCATCCGGCACAGCATATGTTCTTTCCGTATCGCCGGCACCGTCGTCGCAGCGGTCATCGTAGCCTTTTCCCGTTCCGCCGAAAATGCTCCAGTCACGTTCCGTCTCTGCAGCTTCGGGGCCTTCGCTGTCGCCCGGTCCGCTGCCGGTGACCGTCTCCGTTCCGCCGTATCTTTCCCTGTCATAGATACCGGCGGAAAACTCCGTATCCCTTACCCATTCAAACGGATCACGCCGCCTTTTCACCGTCGGCTCCGGCGAAGCGTTCTCCGCCATTACGGACTGGACGTTTTCGATGTTCTTCTTTATATCCCTTATGTTCTTCCGCACATCGCCGTCCCGGAACGCTTCCTGCGTCTCCCGGGCCACGTCGTAAACCATGTCCGCATCCGCGTCATGCTGTTCGCGCGCCAGCTCCTGCGTCAGCTTCTCAAGGTTCTCCTCTATCGCCTTGATGCTGTCTGTACGCATCTCGGCCTCACGCTTCAAGATCATAAAAGAAACGACACATACCGCAACAAAAAATACCAGCGCCACAACAACTATAACTATGATCGTCGTCATGCAATCTCTCCCATATAGTACGGTCTAATCGTAAAATATCGATCCGATGTATAGTTATAAAATTATACAGTCTCCTGTATTATACTATATGTAGCCGATGATTTCAAACACATATGTAAAAAAGTGCCTCCGAAAAAATCGGCTCCGGTATTGATTTTACGATATTCTCATCGCATCCCAGTCTGCATCCGGTCCGGCGCGTGGGCAAAACACCCCTCCATCATCATGCGCCCCCGTCGACGACCCCGCTCCGCATATCCGCACCCCATACCGCCCGTTATGCACCTCTGTCGCAAATAATTCCCGGCCTGTGATGAAATTAATTTATTTTTATGTTGACAACGTCACTTTGAAACGGTATAATTTACTCTGCTTGACGGCGATAGGAACAGAGCGCCGACGAGACTATAACGATGAGCGCCATTAGCTCAGCTGGCAGAGCACCTGACTCTTAATCAGGGTGTCCGGGGTTCGATCCCCCGATGGCGTACCAATGAAAACCCTTGAAATTTCAACGTTTCAAGGGTTTTTACTTTTCCGAAAAACACCAAAAACTTTTGCTGTTTCCACACATTTTCCACCCTATAAT
>CASEFF010000059.1 GCA_949287115.1 uncultured Bacillota bacterium
CTGTGGAAATTTCTGTACAGCGATAAGCCTATAATAGGTATTGTAAAACCGGAGGCATTGGCCGCATCACAAATAAGGACAGAAAGTAGAGGGGCGCTAATGAAATACATAGTTCTTGATCTTGAATGGAATCAGCCTGTTTCAAATCGACGCATAGTTAAAACTCCTATAAGGCTTGCCGGAGAAATAATTCAGATAGGTGCAGTTAAGTTAGATGAAAATCTTAAGACCATTGACACTTTTGAAGTAATGGTGTCGCCTGTTTACTATACAAAAATGAATCGTCGTGTACACGAAGTGACCCGTTTAAATGAAGAAGATGTTTTCAAGGGAATTGACTTTCAGACTGCAATAATGCTTTTCAAAGAGTGGTGTGAAAAGGATAAGGAAGAGTACATGTTTTTTACATGGGGAGCAGATGACGTTTATATGCTGGAAGATAATCTTTACATTCACAACATGAGCGCTTCATGGCTTCCGGAAGTGTGCGATGCGCAGATTATGTTTGATGACCAGATAACAATGGAGGACAGAAGATTTTCATTAAGTTATGCCATTTGGAAATTTGGAATAAAACCGTTATCTGCTCATGATGCTTTAAACGACGCTAAAAATACGGCGGAAGTGATGAGGCGTCTTGATGTGGACGATTGGCTGAGAGAAGAGCCTTTTGATCGAGAAAGCTATGCATAAGCTCATAATAGAAAACCTTTACATCTGTATGATATAAAAGGAATAAAGCTGATATGAATGCTAAACCATCGGAAGACTTATGAGAAAACTAAAACCTTATGGAAAATCATGGTGAGACAGCCGGACCATGCCGAAAGACAGCCAAACCCGTCTTTTGACAGAGTACGGCGAAGCAGGCCTTCGCAGTTGCCTGAGGCACGACACAAGGGGTAAATCTTGACTAACCGGCTGTCGGATAGTATTATATAAATAGTTTGATAATCAAAATATTTGATTACAAAACTAAATGGCATAATTCGATCGATAAAACATGGCCGGCGCGCGAATCGGGCTCATATTGCATGTTGGGCGTGGATCGGGCGAAGGCATGAGTGAGGACCTGTAAGAGACATGAGGAGGGATAAATATGGTGAATGTTTGTGAGATATTGGGGACGCGATACCCGATAATCCAGGGAGCCATGGCAAGGATAGCCGAGTGCAATCTGGCGGCGGCTGTCAGCAACGGCGGCGGCCTGGGTATAATCGCGGCCGGCGGACAGACTGCAGACTGGCTCAGAGATCAGATAAAGAAGACGAGGGAAATGACGGACAAGCCTTTCGGTGTCAACATCATGTTGCTGGCTGACAACGTGGATGAGCTGATGGACGTGGTGTGTGAGGAAAAGGTGCCGGTAGTCACAACGGGCGCGGGAAATCCCGGCAAATACATCGCCAAGCTCAAGGAGCACGGCATAAAGGTCATACCGGTAGTTGCCAACGTGACGCTGGCCGTAAGGGTGCAGAGAGCGGGAGCCGATGCTGTGGTGGCAGAAGGTACCGAAGCTGGCGGACACATAGGCGAGACAACGACGATGGCTCTGGTGCCGCAGATGGTCGACGCTCTGGACATACCGGTCATAGCGGCAGGCGGCGTGGCCGACGGCAGAGGCATAGCGGCTGCCTATATGCTGGGAGCAAAAGGCGTTCAGGTGGGTACGAGATTCCTCGTTGCAAACGAATGTATCATACATCAGGGATACAAGGATGCCATACTCAAGGCGAAGGATTCGTCAACGGTAGCAACCGGCAGGAGCACGGGACACCCTGTGAGGATAATCAAGAACAAGCTGGCAAGGAAGATACTCTCGCTGGAAAAGCAGAACGCGCCTGAGGAAGAGATAAACGAGCTCTGCACAGGAACGCTGGCGGCGGCGGTGAGAGACGGAGATGCCGATAACGGCAACATTATGTCGGGTCAGATAGCGGGACTCGTGCATAAGGAACAGCCGGCGGCTGAGATGATAGAAGAGATGTTCAAGGAGGCGGAAAAGATCTATGAAGATAGGAATAGTATTTGCAGGGCAGGGAGCGCAGTATAGCGGAATGGGAAAGGATCTCTACGATGCCTATCCCGAAGCAAAAGAGATATTCGACATGGCAGGCGACCAGGTCAAGGAGTGGTGCTTCAACGGCGATGAAGAGACGCTCAAGCAGACTCACGTGACGCAGCCTACCATCTATACCACGACCATGGCGGCTTACAGGGCGCTGATGGCGGAACTTGAAAAGGCGGGCATCGCCGACAAGCTGGAGGTCGACGCGCTGGCGGGATTCAGTCTCGGCGAGTATTCGGCGCTCACGGCGGCAGGAGCCATAGATGAGATAAGCAAGGGCATCGATATCGTTTCAAAGCGCGGAGTGCTGATGCAGCAGGCGGGACTTGACGATGAAGGCAATGCCAAAGGCGGCATGGCAGCCGGTATCGGCGACAGGCAGGCCATACTTGAGGCGGTGGAAGAAGCCAGAGAAGACGGCATACTGGAAGGCGTCAACTTCAACTCGCCGGTACAGACGGTGGTAGCAGGAGACAAGGCTGCGCTCAAGCGTTTCAGAAGGGCTGCGAAGGCAAAGGGCGTCAAGGCCATACCTCTCGGGGTGAGCACGGCATTCCACAGCCCGATGATGGTGCCGGCGGCTGAAAAGCTGAGGGACGTGCTGAAAGAAGCGGGTCTCAAAGCGCCTGAAATGAAGGTCTATGCCAACGTTACGGCAGACGACATGATGAAGGATCTCGGCGGCGGTGATGTGAGCGAATATCTGATCGATATGCTGGCAAGACAGGCCATGAGTCCCGTTTACTGGGAAGAGATCCTCAGAAAGTTCGAAGCTGACGGAGTGAAGGCGATCATCGAGGTCGGTCCGGGAAAGACGCTGACGGGGCTGACGAAGAAGACGTGTCCTGAGATAGAGGCTCTCCATGTGGAAAACGTGGAGACGCTGCAGGAAACGGTGCAGAAGCTGAAGGAAATGGTTTAGTCCGGGCGTATGACGCAACAGGCGGAACGGAGGAAATGAAGATATGTTAAAGGGTAAAACAGCGGTCATAACCGGAGGTGTCAGAGGCATCGGAAAGGCTATCGCGAAGGCATTCTGTGAGAACGGAGCCAATGTCATACTCTGCTACAGGAGCAATGATGCGGAAGCCGAAAAGACGGCGGCGGAGCTGATGGATCTGGGCCCTGAGGTGCGCATAGTCAAAGGCGATGTGGCCGATCCGGAGACTGCAAAGAAGGTGGCGGAGCTGATAAAGACGGATTTCGACAAGAAAGTGGATATCCTCGTCAACAACGCCGGTATCACCAACGATAAGCTGATGATGAGGATGAGCGACGAGGACTTTACGAGAGTCATAGATGCAAACCTCAACGGAGCGTTTTACATGATGAAGGAGCTTTCGTCCCTCATGGTGAAGAAGAGGAGCGGCGTCATCATAAACATGGCGTCCGTATCGGGTCTCAAAGGCAATCCGGCTCAGGTCAATTACAGCGCTTCCAAGGCCGGTATCGTGGGCATGACCCTTTCGGCGGCAAAGGAGCTGGGAAGGCGCGGCATAAGGGTCAACGCCATAGCTCCGGGATTCATCGAGACCGATATGACGGCGGTGCTGACGGACGAACAGAAGGAAGCAGCAGCGGCCAACATAACGCTGGGAAGGCTCGGAAAGCCGGAAGACATAGCCAACACGGCCCTGTTCCTGGCATCGGATATGGGTTCGTACATAACGGGTCAGGTCATAGCCGTCGACGGCGGGATAATAATGTAGCGCGGGAGCATAGCAGGAGCGCGACGAGTTTATTGCAGGCCCGGCTGCGCCGGGCAACCTGATGTCGTCTTTCGGACGACGGACATATATTAGGAGGAATTTATGGAAAAGAGAGTAGTAGTTACGGGGATCGGCGTGGTATCTCCGGTAGGTAACGATATAGCTTCCATGTGGGAGTCCATAAAGAACGGAAAGCACGGTATAGCGCAGATAACGAGATTCGATCTTGAAGGCCACAAGGTGACGCTGGCGGCAGAGGTAAAGGATTTCGATTACGGCGACAGGAGAGCTGCCAAGAGGCTGGATATCGCCGATCAGTATGCGCTGGTGGCGGCGAGAGAAGCCGTGGCAGACAGCGGCATAGTCAGCGGGGAGAACGTTAATCCCGACAGGTTCGGCGTATACGGCGGAACGGGAATAGGAGGCCTTGCGACGCTGGAGAGCGAAGTCACGAAGTGTGTAAAGAAGGGCACTCCGGGCAGAGCGTCCGCGCTGCTTGTTCCGATGATGATGCCTAACGCCGTTGCCGGTAACATCTCCATGGAGTTCAAGGCAAAGGGAGCAAGCTTCGGCATAGTTTCCGCATGCGCTGCCGGAACCCACAACATCGGCGAGGCGTACAGGAACATAAAGCACGGATACAACGACGTAGTTATCGCGGGAGGCGCGGAATCGGTGCTGGCGCCGGTATCGTTTTCGGGTTTTTCCAACATGACGGCAATGAATCCTACGACAGATCCCGACAGGGCGTCCATACCGTTCGATGTAGAAAGGAACGGCTTCATACTGGGCGAAGGCGCAGGCTGGCTCGTGATGGAGGAGCTGGAGCATGCAAAGGCACGCGGAGCAAATATACTGGCGGAAGTCGTAGGATACGGAGCCACATCGGATGCATATCACATCACGTCGCCTGACCCTGAGGGAGAAGGAGCGGCAAAGGCAATAAAGATGGCCATAGAAGACGCCGGCATCACGCCTGACGATATAGATTACATAAACGCCCACGGTACGGGAACGCCGTACAATGATGCCTTTGAGACAATAGCCATAAAGAAGGTGTTCGGAGACGACACGAAGGTGCCTGTAAGCTCGACGAAGAGCATGACGGGTCATCTGCTGGGAGCTGCCGGAGGTCTTGAGGCTGTGATATGCGTGAAGGCCATACAGGAAGGATTCATTCCGCCTACGGCAGGACTTCTGAAGCAGGATCCGGAGCTGGATCTCGACTACGTTCCGGTAGAGGGCAGGGAAGCGGATCTCAAATACGTGCTGTCCAACTCGCTGGGATTCGGCGGTCATAACGCGACGCTCATCATGAAGAAGTATGAAGACTAGGAGGAACGCGCCATGTTGATGAACAAGGATCAGATAAAGGAAGTGATCCCCCACAGAGAACCGTTCCTGCTGGTGGATCAGGTGGAAGAGCTGGAAGTGGGCAAGTCCATCGTGGCGACCAAGTTCGTGACGGAGGATGAGTACTACTTTCAGGGACATTTCCCGGGTCAGCCTATCATGCCGGGAGTGCTGATAGTGGAGTCTCTGGCGCAGGCAGGCGCCATAGCGCTCCTTTCCATGCCCGAGAACAAGGGCAAACTGGCTGTGTTCGGAGCCATAAAGAACGCAAGGTTCAAAAAACAGGTCGTTCCCGGCGACACGCTGACATTGAACGTGACGCTGGACAGGCTCAGGAGCAGCACTGGGACCGGTATCGCCGAGGCTTATGTAGGCGATGTTCTGGCATGCAAATGCGAGATAATGTTCGCCTTCAGTTAGGAGACTGACGTGGACAGAGATATCAGGAAAATGAACGATACTCTGGTCAGCATCTTCAACACGGTGCTGAAGATGGAAGAGGAAGCCGTAAGGAAGGCGTCTTACGACGATATTTCGATCACGGAGGCCCATACGCTGGAAGCCATAGGGACAGGAAGACCCAGGACAATGACCCACGTGGCGAATATACTGGGGATAAAGGTCAGCACGCTGACGACGTCGGTCGGAAAGCTGGTGAAGAAAGGGTATGTACATCGTTTTCGCGATGAAAACGACAGGCGTATAGTCAAGATCGGCCTGACGGAACGCGGCGCCGAGGTCGTACGGGAGCACGAGGCTTTTCACGAGGCCATGGTGAAGACGGCTATCGCCGGCATACCGGATGGTGATGTGGACCGGTTCAATGCGTTGCTGGACGGCATAAACGATTTTCTGGTGATGAAGAGCGGCATGGCTCATGCCGGCGGCCGTCCCTTTGCGCTCAAACCTGTAAGGCTCGCAGCGAACGAGCTTCCGGTGCCGATAGTGCAGGCGGGGATGAGCATAGGCGTTGCAGGGAGCCGTCTGGCTTCGGCAGTGGCCATGCAGGGCGGCCTCGGTCTCATAGGTACGTCGGAAATAGGCTACAGGACGGAAGGATATGAAAGGGATCCGCTGGCCGTGAATCTGGCCGTGACCGAGTCGGAAGTGGCTCGGGCGCGCGAGGCCGTATCGAAAGCAGGCGGTAAGGGTCTCATAGGAGCGGCTGTCATGTGGGATCATGTCGACGCGGGAAAGTACGTGAAAGCCGCAGTCAAAGGCGGGGCACAGGTCATCGTCACCAGTGCCGGACTGCCTAAGGATCTGCCTGCCTACTGCAGCGACAGGAAGGTGGCGCTGCTGCCGACGATATCCTCCCGCAGGGCGGCTGCGGCCATAACGAAGACGTGGACGCAGAAATACAACAGGACTCCCGACGGGTTCAGATTCCAGGGTCCGCTGGCGGCAGGCATACTGGGGTTCCGCGAGTCGGAGATGGAAAAGGCGTACAACGACAGGTACAGGATGATATCGGAGATAAAGGCGGAGCTGGGCAAGCTGGAAAACTGTCCGCTCATCGTAGGCGGCGGAATAGCCGACAGGAGCGATGCCGAAAAGGTTTACGGTTACGGAGCGGACGGCATACTGATGGGCACGAGATTCGTTGCCACCGGCGAGTGCGATGCGGACGAGGAATACAAGAGGCTGTATTTGAACTGCACGGAAAATGATGTTACAATAATCAGGAGCCCCATGAAGACATCCGTAAGGGTCATGAAGAACAGATTCGCCGACATGCTGGCAGGTAACGGGAGCTGTGATTACGATATCATCGAAGCCGTCAAGAGAGGCGTGGACGGCGACCACGACAACGGGCTGATATTCTGCGGAGTCAGCGCGGGAAAGATCGACAGCATCGTCACCGTGGAAGATGTTTTCAGGGAGTTTACCGGTTGACAAGGAGGCGCCCATGCTGAACATCTACCTCGGCGGAGGAACGACAGACAGAGAAAAGTTCATATTTCAAAACATAAAAGGCAGGACCCTTCTGCTTGTACCGGATCAGTTTTCGTTACAGGCGGAGAGGGATGCCTTTTTCTATTTGCGGGAAAGGAGCCTGATGGATGTCAGGGTGGTGGACTTTTCATCGCTCGGCCATAAGGTCGTAAAGCAGGTGGGCGGAAGAGTGCCGGATCTGATAGATAAGTACGGAAGACATATGCTGCTCACGAGGATACTGGGTCAGTGCGATGAGGAGATGAGCATTTACCGCGGGATGAGGGGAAAAAACTCGTTCGTGGAGATGCTCAACGGGACGATCTCGGAAATGAAGCGGTACGGCGTCACACCGGAAGATCTGGAAAAAGCCGTCGCAGGCCTTGCGGACAGCAGCTATCTGAGATACAAGATAGAAGACATACTGACGGTATACGAAAAGTATCAGGAGCAGATCAGCGGCAGATATCTTGATTCTGAGGATTATATAGATTTTTACGGCGAAAAGATACTGGAAGCGCCGATGGTGCGTGAAGCCGAGATATGGATATACGGTTTCGATACGTTCACGCCGAAGAACATGCTGATCATAGAGCGCCTCATAAGGGCTTCCCGCGGTGTCAATGTCGTCCTGACATACGAAGAGGGAAGCGAGATATCGGGACTTACAAAGCAGGTGGTGGCGCGTCTTGCGGCAGCGGCGGAAAACGCCGGAGACAGCATGCGGCAGATAGCAATAGACGGCATGCGGCGCAGGACGGTGTGGGACGCCGTAGCCTTTCATGGAAACCGTGAGGAAAGCGAAGACGCTCCGGCTGAAAAGGCAGGACGGCTGCGACCCCTCACCCTCGTGGAAGCGTCCAATATGTATTCGGAAGCCGACAGAGCGGCTGCCTACGTACTGAGGCTGGTACGGGAGGAAGGACTGAAGTTCGGGGACATAGCAGTGGTGTGCAACGATACGGATGTGCGGGGCGGTATCATAAGAAGGACTTTTACGCGATGGGGCATACCGGTGTTCATGGACAGGAAGCGGAAAGTGCTGCATCACAGAGCCGTGGGATTCCTTTTGGCGCTTATGGAGATCATTGCC
>CASEFF010000060.1 GCA_949287115.1 uncultured Bacillota bacterium
ACCATATCCGAAAGACATACAGACAGTATGGCGAACGCCGCGGCCCGTACTTCTCCGGGGCGCGGCGTTCTTTATTTAACAGCTGTAACGAAAGAACCCGGTCACTGTATCATACCTATAATCCTTTAACTTATCACGACACCATGAGCATCTGCCCCTTTGACGTGTCGTATTCATACAGGTTGGACGAAAGGAAGGCATCGGATCTTCCTACGGCAGCTTCACCGGCTCTCCTCACTATGCCTATGAGGTTTTCTGGATCCGGTACATATTTTTTCGATACCACCATCAGTTCATGTACGGAAGCTGGAACTATGTAATAATCTCCACCGAGATACCCTGCCACCTTTTTCTTCACTTCGTCGGATACGAGCACCGTCGCACCGTAAACGCCGCCTTTGATTGTCAGCAGAAACACGCCGTCATCTTCCGGATCGTCGTCGTTTCCCCTTGCCTTCCGCAGCACGAAATTGCCCGGGAAATTCATATTCCTGACCGCTCTGTCATACAGCGCATCCTCGTCTATATCCCACGCCTGCATCATCTCATCGGTTATCTGCGTCACATACGAGCCCCCTTCTCCGTCGCTCACCCGCAGATTGTACGAAAGGGCGAACTCCCCTATCCTTCTGTACGGGACGCCTTCCAGTCTCCGCCTGTTGGCGTCTGCGTTTATCAGGCTGCACCCTATGAACGGAGCCGCCTTATCGAGATCATCAAAGAAATCGTCTATTTCCCTGCCCTTCGGCATCTTCATATCCATGAACGAAACGAAGAGGTCTTTCACGGCATCCGTGATCTCCTGTATATTGGCTCCGTTCTCATAGCCTCTGTAAAGATCACTGACATACAGGCACGGCGAACACTCCCCGGAGCCTCTTTCAAAGAACAGCGCGTCAAGCATCACGTCGTTGTTCTTCCTCATCTTTTTCACGACGATCCTGCCGCCATCGTACTTGCCGTCAAACTCTTTTTTCACCTGTGAAACAATAACTTTCTTAAAGCCCTTATATGACAGATTATCCGACATGCGATCACTCCTTTCCCGGCAAAAGCCGGATTCTTTTACATATTTTGTAAGGAGATGATAGCCGATGTCTGTCGATCCGTCAACCTGTTTTGCCTAAAAATGTAATTTTTTGTAATTAAACGGGCATTTATGGTCACCTATGATATATCATCGTCCCGGATGTTGGCTCCTTCATCGTCTATGCGGATATCCGCTTCATAGAACTTCGTCAGTGCATCGACCGCATATCCCGTATCCTTCACCCCGGCCGTCTCATAGCTGGAATGCATCGCCAGCTGCGGCAGACCTATATCTACGGCATGAAGGCTAACCTGTATATTGGACAGATTGCCGAGAGTCGAGCCGCCCGGGCTGCCGCTCCTGTTGGCAAAATCCTGTACGGGCACGCCTGCCTTTTCACATATGCTCCTGAACAGCGCCCTGCTGAAAGCATCCGTCGTGTACTTCTGGGCAGCGCTTTCCTTTATGACCACGCCTTTGTTGATAAACGCCCTGTTTTCCGCATCCGTCTTTTCGGGATGATTCGGATGCATCGCATGGGCGTTGTCACAGCTCACCATGAACGATCCCGCTATAGCTCTGGCATGGTCTTCACCCGTCCTTCCCAGCCCTGCGCTTATCCTCTCGAGCACAGTCGGAAGGAACGTGGACATGGCTCCCTGTTTCGTATTGGAACCCACCTCTTCATTGTCAAAGCAGCAGTATACGTTGACGGAACCGTCACCCTCCGCATCTGCCTCCGCATCATTCTCCGCGTCGCTTCCCGCATCGAGGAAGGCTTTCATCGACGCGAAAGCACACTGCAGATCATCGAGTCGCGGAGCTGAAATGAACTCGCTCTTCCGACCCCATATGCACGGCTTCTGGCGATTCACCAGATAAAGGTCTTTTCCCAATATATCATCGCTGCCGACGCCCAATTCATCGGCTATCATTTTGTCAAAATCGCCTTTTTTGAGCGCACCGGCTGAAAACAGCGGGCAGAGATCCACCTGACGATCATACTTGTATCCCTTGTTTATATCGCGGTTGAAATGGATAGCGACGTTGGGGATCAGCAGTATATCTTCGTCTATGTACACGAGCTTTGACACGATGCTCCCATTCACACCTTTCCTTACCAGCACCTTCCCGGCTACCGTGAGAGGGCGATCCAGCCATGAGCTGTCTATCATCCCGCCATAACCTTCCACGTTGAGGCGCAGATATTCACCCGGTCCTTCCAGCTCCGGCACGTTTTTCACCTTGTACGTCGGCGAATCGCTGTGAGAGGCGCAGAGTTTGAACCTGTATCCTTTTCCTCCGGCGATGCCCGCGCCTTTTCCGATCCTGAAAGCCACTATGCTGGAGCCGTTCCTTACGGTATAATACTTTCCGCCTTCGGCGATATCCCAGCTATCCGTCTCCGGCAGATACGCAAACCCCGCCGCATCCAGATACTCCCTTATTGTCCTTATCGTATGAAACATACTCGGGCTTTTTTCTATGAACCTCAGCAGCTCTTCTGATATATTTATATGATCCATTCTGTCCTCCTGTCGGTATACCGTTGTAATATCGTTATATCGGTCATCTTCCCGTGCTGTAGCAATACTGCTGCCGCAGCACCGGCGGCGCAGTGCTGTCACACGAGCTCTCTCAGCTTATTATCTCACATCGCGACTGCCCTTGTCACGATATGATTCTCACGGATGTGCTTATTTATGATGTTCCCGGGCTTCGGTTTGCAGTTGTCGTGATTCTGGTTCGCAGTTGTCAAGGTCATAGTTTGCAGTTATTATTGCAATATCCGCCTGCCAACTGCAAAATTTTCAACATCCGGAAGCCCACACTCTCCAAATGGCCTCTCAAAATGCCGAAAATGCTGCTCCAAACCCTTTACAAAATATGTCCAGATTGCTTAAACCCACTGGATATTGCAGTCGTCCTCCCGAAAATCGCAAGGCAACTGCAACCAATCAAAAAGCGCTATCGATCATGCAAGATGCCGAGCATCTGCAATAGCGCTGTATCT
>CASEFF010000061.1 GCA_949287115.1 uncultured Bacillota bacterium
ATGGGAAGGTCCTCTTACGGAGGAAAGACTGTCGCAGGTAATAGCGGAGCTGAACAGGATCAATGCGAGCCCCGAGGCGAATTCTGCGGATATACAGCAAAACGATATAGCCTACGGCAGGGCTCAGGGATTGTCCGATATAAGGGATATGCTGAATGATTCCTTCAGAGGATTCGGTCAGTACGATTACTATATAGCGGATTCTCTGACGGAGGAAGACGCGGCGGATTTTTATACCAACAGGACGGAAGCCCTTTCCGAATGGCTTCATGAAGGCGCCGGAGCGTCAATGTATACGGACAGCGAAAAGGCATACATAACGAATCGATACGAAGAGCTCGTTACTCCGTTGGATTATGAATGTGCGGACGGCTGGAAGATGCTGATCCAGTCTTCGCCGACGCTGCTAATGCTGATGGCCTTTGCCATGATATTCCTTTCGTCGGGTATATTCTCGGGCGAATATGCTCTTGGGGCGGATCCGGTCTTCTTTGCTTCAAGATACGGGCGTGATAAGGCCGTCAGATCGAAGATATGGGCAGGAGTGATAATGGTAAGCGTGATCTATGGAGCGGTGATGTTGATATATACTGCAGTGATGCTGATAATCCTCGGCGCGGGAGGCGGCGGCAGTCCTTTGCAGACGAGCTTCGGCATGTGGCTGAGCATGTACAATGTGAGCATGGCGGGGGCGTATGCACTGATCGTCATCTGCGGATATGCGGGAACGATCTTTATATCGCTGCTGTCCATGTTCATATCGGTAAAGTCGCGTTCGGCTGTGATAGCCATAGTCATCCCCTTTGTAGTGATGTTCGTACCGCTTTATTTCCCTGACGGGATGCCGGGATTTCTGGATAAGATAACCGCACTGCTTCCCGATCAGGCCATGCAGGTATCGCTGGCGCTTGAAGAGTTTAAGCTCTGCGGCATCGGAGACGTAATGGCGGGAGCCGTCGATATTCTGCCGGTGCTCTATATGGCTCTTGCGGCCATAATGGTACCTCTGATATATCTTTCCTACAGGAAGATCGCGGTGAAATAGGATGAGAAGCTGCAGACAGTCGACATAACAAAAGAGAGGCACGCATCGGCGTGCCTCCTGTCATTTGGCGTTCTTTCAGCTCAGCTTCATATTGTCTGCTCCGCGGTTTTTTATGCGCTTGAGATAGAAGTTTATCAGCAGCGTGTAGATGTAGTCGTAGACCAGCATCATGGCGATGCCGGCGATTATCAGTATGGCTGTCGGATAATCCGGCAGGCTTATGCTGCCCAGCAGCAGTTCCTTGAAGGCCAGCAGCCCGACGCACATGACGACGGCGTAGAAAGCCAGCTTTATCAGCACCTGCATGAAGCCTTTAGGCAGTTTTTCAATATAGTATTTAAGTATGCCGTAGTATCCGAAGAAAAAGACGTATGGGATCATGGCCAGCTTGTTGGGAACGAGTATGAAACCAAGCAGGGCGGCGGCGACGTACAGTATGATGCCCGCACGCACTCCCGACTCCATTATCATCACCGCCACGAAAAGCGAGCTGATGGCAAACAGTGTCAGCTCTATGCCGGGAACGATGGATCCGGCAAAGACGAAGACGATGGTGAGAGCGAGACATATTCCTCCCAGAGCTATGGCAGATGTCTTTGTTTTTCCCTGATTATTGTTTTTCAATGGCAGACCTCCGGGTCGTTCATATCGGATATATCCTGCCATCGCAGCGGATGGCGGGACGCATTACATCAGATGGCGTCGCAGCAGCAGTCGGCGCATATGTAGCACTGGAGCGCCTGACAGCACATATCGTCGCTCCTGCCGTATCCTCTGCCGTACGCCTGATTCTGATAAGCTCCGCCCATGTTGATGATGCGGCCGTACGCCTGACTGTATTCGATGTTGTTCGGCTCCATGCTGTTGGCGGTCTTCAGCTTGTTGACGGCGTCGTCGTACCAGCCCTTCCTGTAGGAAACCATGCCGGAAAGGAAGAACCATTCGGCGCTCCTGTCTCTCGTGCCGTTGAGGATGGTCTCCGCAGCGGCCAGATTGCCGGCATCTATGTAGCGGCGCACAGCCATGTAGTCAGGGGTCGATCCGCTGCCGGAACCGCCCGAACTGTAGCTGCTGCCGGAGCCTGATCCGCCCCTGCCGCGCATGAGCATATCGTATGCTTCATTGATCTCCTGAAGCTTTTCCTCCGCCAGATCGGAAAGAGGATTATTCTGGTACTTATCGGGATGGTATTTCTTGACAAGCTCCTTATATGCCTTCTTTATTTCCGCCTCGGAAGCGTTTTCCGAGACTCCCAGTACTTCATATGGGTTCATTCAAATCTCCTTCATTAAAACAACATTACGATCAGATCTGTTTATCCTTTTCGACGCGCGATATTATCTCTTCGGTCTTACGGTTCAGTCCCAGATAAATCACATTATCTATTATACCGTTATTCTTCCTAATATCAAGAGAATCCGTATAATTGCTCAATACGGCCAGATAGTGGTAGAGGTTGAACCGCAGATCGGGCTCTATCCTTGCGCGGAACTCTTCGGGACTCTCCTTTTCAGGGTCGTAGGAAAACCTGTAGATCAGCGGGTTATATGCGCCGGTGGATATGTTTTCCTCTATGTCGTCCACCGCGTCTATGAGGTATATCCATTTTCCCATGTGGTATCCGATCTTTGCGAACAGTTCTTTCTGATCGGAAGGCGGGGCGAAGAGATCGTTGCGGGCGTCTTCACGATCCTTTGACGCCTGTGCGTCGTCCTTCGCATCCGGATCCTCATCCGGCGGGTGAGTACCGTCTGACGATCCGGTCCTGCCCGGGACTGCATCGCCGTAGACTGCCGTGAAGCCTTCGGAAAATATCAGCTCCATTATCTTCGAAAAGGATTCGGCCGCCATGTCGATGGCAGGGCATTTTTCCCTTTCCAATGCGGAAAGTTCCGCCAGACGCTCGTCCATACCACGGCAGAGAGCAGGGTATCTGCGCTGCAGCTTTCGGTATATACGTTTCAGCAGCTTCATGGTGCCTCTGGCGTAGAGCCTGCCTTCGTCGGCAGCGTCGTCTGCCAGCTTGTGCCATGCCAGGATGAGCATAACGTCACCGGCGTAATCGACGGCCCTGTTCCTTATGACGGTCTTTTTCTGTATGAATGGATGAGCCACGCAGTGTTCCTGCACAGGCATATCGCTTTCATCCGAAAGGGAAGCGAGAAGAACAGCGAGAAAAGCGGCATCGTAGCTCAGCGCCATGCGTGGCAGCTGGCCGTACCGCTTTCCTATGGATTTGCATATACCGCAGTAATATCCGGTGTATACTTCGTATTCGCGAACCTTCAGCTCGCCCCTGTCTATCTTCACATAACCCAACATAGACACAGCCTACCATAAAAGGGCGGCGATTTCAAATGGTAAAGGTGAAGATTTGCTGAAAATACAGCCTTTGCGCTATTTCCTCACTATCCTGTAATAAAGCCTTGATGTCAGCACGTATACGACGATGTAAAACATCGTGAAGACCAGAAAGCATCCGATCGTGCAGAAGGCGAACAGCTTAAGGTTGAACAGCCCCAGAAGGTTGAGGACCCTGTAGATGAACGGAAAATCGAAGGCCACGTGCACGCCGGCCGTTACGAGAGGAAGGAAGAAGATCATCAGTATCTGGGAATTTATGGACTTCTTTACCTCGCGGTGGCTCATGCCAACGTTCTGCAGTATCTCGAACCGTTTCTTGTCTTCGTATCCTTCCGTCAGCTGTTTGTAGTACATTATCAGTACCGTTGCCATCAGGAACAGCAGCCCGAGGAATATGCCGACGAACAGCAGGCCGGTAAAGTCGCTGCCGAAGGTTTCGGCTTCCACGCTGCGGCAGGAAAGGGATGCCGTGGCACCGTCGGAAAGCTCTGCATAAGGGGAGCCTTCAGGCTGGCGGAGTCCGGAGATCTGTTCCCATGCTTCATTGTAGGTGCTGACTATGGCGTCGTGGTTCGTTTCCGGATCGCCTGCGACGTCGGCCATGTAGTTGAAGCTGATGTATGAAGCGGAGTCGCCGTATACTTCCACGTTCTTTTCATACAGTGCTTCGAGCGTTTCGCGATCCTTTACGACGATAAAAGAGCCGGACATCACCTTTGCCGTCAGATTGCTGCTGGGCATGAAACTGTCCAGCCCGCCGGCCACGTTGAAGCTCATGTCGAATATGTTGAGCTCATCGGTCTTGAGGGATCCTTTCGGATAGACGAGGACGTCGCTGTCGCTGTCAAGCTTCATGTCCGTTCCCATACATCTGTTGTAGTCGTCCAGGGTGACGAAGACGAAGGTGTGTATGCTATTGTAGGACTGTATGGCAGACATGCCGCTGTATGATGAGGTGTCGGTGTTGAAGCGATCCTCGTCTTCTTCGTATACGGCGGATATCGAAAGATCGTCGTAGCTGATGATATCTTCGGCGTCAAGGCCTGCACCGGCGATAGAGGCTTCAAGGATACCGGTCACATCGTCGTTTAGAGGATCGCCGGATATGGCAGTCACCGTGAACTCTTCGGGATATCGCTGTTTTACCGAGTCTCCCACTCCCGCATATACGGAGATGACAGCCGAAAGCATGACAAGCACCATGGTGGACAGTATGCATATGTTGGCAAGCCCTACTGCGTTGCGTTTCATCCTGTACATCATGGACGATACGCTGATGAAATGCTTCGTCTTATAGTAATACCCTTTCTTCTTGCGCATCAGCTTCAAAAGCGCGATGCTGCCGGCCGTGAATATCAGGTACGTGCCTATGATGACCAGTATGACGGCTGCGAAGAACATGGCGAAAGCGGCTACGGG
>CASEFF010000062.1 GCA_949287115.1 uncultured Bacillota bacterium
TGCCATCAACATAGCTCCCAACGAGGATGAGCTGGCGGAGATCGCCGTGGAAACTGCAAAGACCGCAAAGGTGTTCGGTATAGATCCTAAGGTGGCAATGCTGTCGTATTCGACTTACGGATCGGGCAAGGGCGACATGGTGACGCTGGTTGCCAACGCTACCGCAAAGGTAAAGGAAGCTGCGCCTGATCTCGATGTTGACGGAGAGCTGCAGTTCGACGCCGCCGTTGCTCCTGAGGTTGCAAAGGTTAAGTGCTCGGGCTCCAAGGTGGCAGGACAGGCCAACACATTCATTTTCCCTGATATAAATGCGGGAAACATTGGATACAAGATCGCAGCGCGTCTCGGAGGATATGAGGCCATAGGACCTATCCTTCAGGGACTTAACGCTCCTATAAACGACCTCAGCAGGGGATGCAACGCTCAGGAAGTCTACAAGATGGCTCTCGTTACAGCGGCTCTCAGCTGATAAAGGTAAAAGACGGCCGTGCGATGTGACATGACCGATATGACTAAGGATCCCCGTAACAGCCGGAAAGCGTTGCGGGGATTTTTAAATGATAGGGAAGGTATGTGAGACGGAATGAGGTTTGTGCATATATCGGATCTTCATCTGGGAAAACGTGTCAACGGATTTTCCATGGTGGAAGATCAGCGGTACATATTGGAAAAGATCATGGGCGTGATAGACGACGAAAGGCCTGACGCCGTGATAATAGCAGGGGACGTGTATGACAGGTCGGTGCCGTCCGCGGAAGCGGTGGAGATGCTGGATGACTTCCTGTCGGAGCTTGCGGAACGCAGCCTGCGCGTTTTTCTGATAAGCGGCAACCACGATTCGCCGGAGCGGCTTGCCTTCGGCGGCCGTTTGATGGAGGAAAGCGGGATACACATCTCACCCGTATATGACGGCATCGTAAGACCCGTCACAATGGAGGACGAATACGGAAAGATCGATATATACATGCTGCCCTTCGTAAAGCCGGTCCACGTACGTAAGGCTTTTCCCGAAAAGGAGAGTGAAATAAACAGCTATACCGATGCGGTGGCGGCGGCGATAGAGGCTATGGACGTAAAGGATGACAGGCGAAACGTGCTGATAACGCACCAGTTCGTCACGGGAGCATCGCGTTCGGATTCGGAAGATGCGCCGCTTTCCGCAGGCTGGACTGATGATGTGTACGCAGGCGTGTTCGCACCGTTCGACTACGTGGCGCTGGGACATATACACGGGCCGCAGAGTATAGGATCAGATCGCATACGATACTGCGGCACACCGCTCAAATATTCGTTTTCCGAAGCATCACACGAAAAATCGGTGACAGTGGTCAGCATGGGAGCAAAAGGCGATCTGTCGCTTGATACGGTGCCCCTTGTGCCCAAACGCGATATGGTCGAGATAAAGGGCAGATATATGGATATAACGGCAAGGGATTTTTACGAAGGCACTAACTACAGGGAGGATTATGTCCATGTAACGCTGACTGATGATGAAGACATACCGGAAGTCATCGGTAAACTGAGGACCGTATACGGCAATCTGATGAAGCTGGATTACGATAACGCCAGAACACGCAGCGGGGGCACGGTTACCGACATCGCCGGAAAAGGTGATGAAAAGACGCCTGCGGAGCTCTTCGGTGAGCTGTACGAGGCGCAGAACGGTGCAGCGATGTCTGCAGAACAGAAGGCTCTGCTCGAAACGTTGATAGAAGATATATGGGAGGGCGACAGATGAGACCGCTGAAACTGACGATATCTGCATTCGGACCATATGCAGACAGAACGGAAATAGATTTCGACAGGCTCGGAACGGCAGGACTGTATCTGATAACGGGAGATACGGGAGCCGGCAAGACGACTCTGTTCGACGCAATAACCTTCGCCCTTTACGGGGAGGCGAGCGGTGAGAGCAGGGAAGCGGGCATGTTCAGGTCAAAATACGCGCTGCCGTCCGTGCCGACATCGGTGGAGCTGATATTCTCCTGCGGCGGCAGGAAATATACCGTAAGGAGAAATCCCGAGTATACGCGTCCCAAAACGAGAGGCGAAGGCGTCACGACGGAGAGGGCGGGTGCAGAGCTTCATTTCGACGACGGGCGCGTGCTGACAAAACGTAAAGAAGTGGACAGCGCCGTATCGGAGATACTGGGCATGGGCAGGGAGCAGTTTGCGCGCATAGCCATGATAGCCCAGGGGGATTTCATGAAGCTTCTTTTAGCGTCCACGGAAGAACGCAAAAACATATTCCGAAGGCTTTTTCATACCGACCTTTACCACAGTCTGCAGGAAAGACTCAGGGAGGAGGCCGGGAAGCTGAGGGAAGAACGCCGTCAGGCGGCTGCCGGCCTGAGACAGCTTACGGAAAGCGTGGTATGTTCCGCCGACGACGAAAATGCCGCCGGATTCATGGAAGATGCCATAAGTTCGATGGATGGCGGAGGTGAATTCCCGGAAGGCGCCTGCGGGTTTCTCGCGGAACTGATAGCAGACGATGCGGTAAGGGAAAAGGAAGCAGCTGAGCGGGAAGAGCGGATATCGCAGGAGATGAGCAGACTGGATGCATCCATCGCAAGAGCCGGCGAGAGGGAAAAGGCGGAAAAGCAGCACAGAGAAGCAGAGGAGGCACTCAAGCTGGAAGAACCCGTATTTGCCGCATTCAGAGAAGCGGCCGAACAGGCAAAATCAAAGCGCGGCGAACTTGACGGGCTTTCGACAGCCATAGCGGGATACGAGGCGGAAATGGATTCATACGACGAACTGGAAAGAAAA
>CASEFF010000063.1 GCA_949287115.1 uncultured Bacillota bacterium
CAGGTTTTACGCCGGGTATGCCGGGACCGTTGAAGGCGGTAGGTCGCGTGAGATCCCTTCATGACGGTTCTTTCAGACAGGAAGGACCTGCCGGCAGAGGTTTCCCGTGCAACGTGGGAATGTCGGCGGTGATATCGTTCGGAAACATCGATATCATGGTGTGCGAAGAACCGGGCGCTTCGGGGGATCCTCAGATACTGAGGCATTTTGGAATAGAGCCGAAGCTGTACGATCTGATCGTGGTCAAGGCCAATACGTCGTTCAAAGTACCGTACAGCGCTTTTGCGGATGAATTCTGCTATGCGGATACGCCGGGAGCGGGAGCATCCAACCTTGAATATTTCGACTGGAAGCGCTTACCGAAGAATTTCTATCCTTTCGATCTTTCGGACGATTACCGTCCCGAAAAGTCGAAGGTATGGAGATAGATACACATGAAAAAAGACCTTAAAAAGGGGAGGGGCGCATCGACATCTGAACTTTGTCGATGCGCCGCTCCCCTTTTTGTGCCGCTGTTATTAAAAGGCTCATATCCCCAGGCTCCTTATCCTCCTGTACAGCGTGGACTCGCTTATGCCCAGCTCCTTTGCGGCGCGTCGCTTGCCTTCAAGCCCCGCGCCGCTTCCGGCGAGAGTTTCCGAGATGATGTCGCGCTCCGCCGCATCGAGACGGTCCTTCAGGTCGCCGCCGGATGGGATCATCGATCCGCGCCTTTTTATGAGCTTTTCGGGGAGGCTGGCCGCCGTGATGACATTGCTCTCCTCCATGTTCATGGCGTATTCGATGGCGTTTTCCAGCTCCCGCACGTTGCCCGGCCACGAATATGACAGTATTCTCTCCATGGCGTCGGGAGCGGCGCCGCTGACGGCCCTTCCCATGATCCTGTTGAATTTTTCTATGATGCTGTCCGTCAATATGCCGATATCCTCGCGTCTCTCCCTGAGGGGCGGGATGTGGATGGGGATGACGTTGAGCCTGAAATATAGGTCTTCGCGGAACTGTTTGTTCCTGACCAGCTCTTCCAGATCCTTGTTTGTGGCGGCGATTATGCGGACATCCACAGGGACGGGGCTTGTGGCTCCGATGGGGTCCACCTGCCTGCTCTGGATGCAGGACAGCAGTTTCACCTGAAGATGCAGCGGCATGTCGCCGATCTCGTCGAGAAACAGCGTGCCGCCGTCGGCGAGCTGGAACTTTCCCAGCTTTCCTTCCTTTGATGCTCCCGTGAAAGCGCCCTTTTCATAGCCAAAGAGCTCGCTTTCCAGCAGCATCTCCGGTATGGCGGCGCAGTTGACGGAAACGAACGGCCCGTCGCGCCTCGGACTTTCCCTGTGTATCGATCGGGCCAGCAGATCTTTGCCTGTGCCGCTTTCTCCCGTTATCAGAATGGTGGAGCTGCCGGACGCCACGTGGAGCGCTCTGCTCTTGACGATCCTCATGGCGGGACTGTCGCCCAGTATGTCATCGAAGGGAACGCTGTCGTCGTGGACGGAAAGCAGCGACGATACGGTGGTCATCAGTTTTTCGTTGCTCTGTGACACGATGTACTTGCCGGCTATCAGGTCGGCCATGCTGCGGAGGAACGTCCTCAGCGCCAGCGTCTTGGCGATCATCGCCGCCCGCTGATCCTCCGTGAAGGCGATGAGTCCGATGAGACCGAGGACGCGCCCTTCGACTTTTATCGGGTAGCATATCTCGGCCAGTTCGCCTTCTCTGGCGTCGTAAAAAGCGTCGTTTTCCGGGTTGAAGTTTATGTATTCCTGTCCGCTTTTGAGACACTCGGCGTAGACCAGCTGACTGTCCTTGTCTCCGCCTTCCTCGTAGGCGCCGATCTTTTCCCGGTATCTCCCCGTGCCGCCTATTATGACGAGATCTTCATCCACTATCTCCGTCTCCAGATCCAGTGCTGCGGTTATGGCGGTAGCGACCTGCTGTACGGTGTCTTTTATTATGGAAAGTGACATCGTTGCCTCCTTTCGGGCGATGCTTCAGGCGATAGCATTTTACGAAAAAATGTTATCACATATTATCAATATTGACAATAAATTTTGCAGAATTGACAAAAATCGTGCTTCCGACAGCCGGAAAAATCCCGAAACCGTTGGAAATACGGCATTTTTGTTTTTGGCACGGCATTTGCTTTATATATAGGCAGGACGATTCATGAGCAGAAGATAAGGAGGGTGATTTTGATGTTTTCACTGGAAGGAAAAGTAGCGGTAGTGACGGGAGCCGGACAGGGCCTGGGATATGCGACGGCTAAACGTTTCAAAGAGGCCGGCGCCACCGTCATGATGGCCGATATAAACGACGAAGCCGCGAAGGCTGCCGATGAGCTGGGATGCGGATTCACGAAGACCGACGTCAGCAGCGAGGCGGACGTTGAGAATCTGATGAGGACGACGGCCGAAAAGTACGGCAAGCTGGACATAGTGGTAAACAACGCCGGCATAATATGTCCGGAGGAGCTGCTGGAAAACGCCGATACGAAGACGTACGAGGCGCTTTTCCACGTAAACGTCCTTGGCGTCGTTTACGGCATAAAGTACGGGCAGAAGTATATGAAGGACGGAGGCGTGATACTCAACACGGCTTCAAATTCGGCCAACGGCGACTACGCCGGATACGGGCCTTACATAGTGAGCAAGATATCGGTGGTGGGACTTACGAAGGTGGCGGCCATAGAGCTGGCGCCGCGCGGCATCAGGGTCAACTGCATATGTCCCAACACTATCGATACGCCGATGGCGTACGTGGAAGGCTGCGAGACGGAGCTTATGGTCATGGGCATACAGACGCCGCTGGGAAGGATGTGCAAACCGGAGGAGGCTGCGGCTCTCTACCATTTCCTCGCGTCGGATGACTGCAAGTACATCACCGGAGAGGACATATACATCGACGGCGGCCTGAAGGCGGGTCCTGCCAATCAGATGATAGACGCCATACTGAAGAGCATTGAAGAGAAATAACAGCTGACCGGAAAAGGAGGAAAATATGAGCGGAAAATTCATGGATTTTGAAGGAAAGATATGCCTGATAACCGGAGCCGGCAGTGAGAACGGCATCGGTTTTGCGACGGCTAAGATACTGGCGGATCTCGGAGCGAAGGTGGCTCTGATAGCGACGACCGACAGGATATACAGGCGCGCCGAAGAGCTGACGGCGGCCGGAGCTGCGGAGGCGAAGGGTTACATAGCCGACCTTATGGACAGGGAGCAGGTCAACGCCACCGTGAAGAAGATAGCAGAGGATTTCGGTGACATCCACGTGCTGGTCAACAACGCCGGCATGACGCAGGTGGGAGAGGAAGAGGATTTTTCCGATTTCATGAGCGTGACGTATGAGAGCTGGGACACGTCCATAGACAGGAACCTCAATCTGACTTTCAACGTGACGAAGGCCGTGCTGCCGTACATGGTGAATAACGGTTACGGCAGGATAGTCAACGTATCGTCGGTGACGGGCCCGGTTGTCAGCAATCCGGGAGAAGCCGCCTACAGTGCCGCAAAGGCAGGCGTTATCGGCATGAGCCGCGCCATCGCCATAGAAGTGGGCAAGTACGATATCACGATAAACAACGTGCTGCCGGGATGGATAGGAACGGCGTCCCAGACGGAAGCGGAGGCGCAGGGCGGCCTCAACACGCCGATGAAGCGCAGCGCCGAGCCTGCGGAGGTGGCAAACGCCATCGTGTTCCTGGCGTCGAAGGAAGCATCCTATATCACCGGAGAATCCCTCGTGGTGGACGGAGGCAACACGATACAGGAATACAAAGGTGCTCCGGAATACTACTATTGATGCGGATGCCGTTGCGGAGCATGAAAAACGCGCGGCATGGGGATGCGTGCTCCGTGCCGCACCGCGCCGAAAAGCGCCGGGCGGGGGCAACGCCGGGATGAGCCGAAGCAGCGGCCCATGAGAAAGTTCATAGATCAAATACATATATTCAATCATTCAATAAAGATGAGGAGGAAACGAAATGATAACAGATAAGAAGAGCCCTTACAGACTGGTGACCGATGAGGAGCTGGCAAAGCTGAGAGCGAGAGAAGACGCCATATTCAACGAGAGAACGAAGAAGAGCAAGGCGACGTTCGACAAGGCCCATGAAAACCTGCTGAACGGCGTGCCGATGCCGTGGATGGGCGACTGGGGAACGGAGCATCCTGTGTTCCTCGAAAAGGCTCAGGGCAACAGATGCTGGGACATAGACGGCAACGAATACGTCGACTTCTGTCTCGGAGATACGGGAGCAATGTTCGGACACTCTCCGAAGGCTACTGCCGACAAGGTGGCGGAGCAGGTTTACAACGGCATAACGACGATGATGCCGACGCCGGACAGCCTCGATATCGGTAAGGAACTCGAGAAGAGATTCGGTCTGCCTACGTGGCAGGTGGCGATGACGGCAACGGAGGCCAACCGCTACACCATCCGTAACGCCAGAGCTCTCACCGGCAGACCTAAGATCATGGTGATGCAGGAATGTTACCACGGAAGTCTCGACGAGACGCTGCCTCATATAAACGAGGAAGGCAAACTGGCTCTCAGGACCACTTACGACTCCAATCCGGGTCTGCCTAAGGATCAGCTGACGAGAGTCGTTGAGTTCAACGATCTGGAAGCTGCGGAAAGAGAGCTGGCTCATAAGGACTGCGCTGCGGTGCTGCTGGAGCCCGTGATGACCAACTGCGGCATGGTGCTCCCTGCGGAAGGATATCTGGAAGGGCTGAGGGAGCTGTGCACGAAGTACGGGACTTATCTGATAATAGATGAGACGCACACACTTTCCAACGGATACGGCGGCTACACAAAGGCTCACGGACTCAAGCCTGACTTCGTGACGCTGGGCAAATCCATTGCCGGCGGTATACCTGTTGCCGTATATGGGTTCACGAAGGAGATAACGGAAAAGATAAACGAGACGTACGGAAACGCCGGAGTTTCCGACCCTATGGGCATAGGAGGCACGCTGGCAGCAAACCAGTTCGCCATCGCAGCCATGAAGGTGACGCTGGAAAAGGTCGCTACGGAGGATGCTTTCGAGAGGATGTTCAGAGGTCAGGAAAGGCTGTCCGACGGTCTTGAAGCCGTGTTGAAAAAGCATGGGGTGCCTTGGAGCCTCACTCGTTCCGGAGCGAGATGCGAGCTGCAGTTCATGCCGACGCTGCCTAAGAACGGAACCGAAGCGAAGAACAACTTCGACTGGCAGCTTATGTACTACACCCACGTATACCTTTCCAACAGGGGAATACTGATCACGCCGTTCCACAACATGATGCTCATATCGCCTGTAACATCCGACGAGGATATCGACAGGCTCATAAAGGGCTGGGACGACTGCATCGCCGAGCTGGTGGAAGTCGGAACGTACAAAGGCTGAGATAGATAAGTGAAGATATGATCGCACGGGCGATCAGAGACCTGCGGGGAGCCGGACGGCTCCCCGCTTTTTTGGCTGCGACTCGGCTGCCGACGCTTCGCGCTCCCCGCATTTTTTGCTGCGAACGCTTTGCGTTCACAGCCCGGCGTTCGCAGCAGGCCTTTGCATG
>CASEFF010000064.1 GCA_949287115.1 uncultured Bacillota bacterium
AAACATAATAAAAAACACAGGAGTAGCGGAATAATGGCTAAAAAATTGAATGAAGCGGTGGAGATACGATGGCACGGCAGGGGCGGCCAGGGAGCGAAGACGGCATGTCTCCTCCTTGCGGACGTTGCCTTCAGCTCCGGCAAGCACGTACAGGGCTTTCCGGAATACGGCCCCGAGAGGATGGGAGCGCCGATAACGGCGTACAACAGGATAACGGACGAGCACTGTAAGGTCCATTCCAACATTTACACGCCCGATTACGTGGTGGTGGTGGACGAAACGCTGCTGAAATCGGTGGATGTCACCAGCGGTCTCAAGGAGAACGGTGCGCTGATAATAAACAGCAGGAAAGAGCCGGAGGAGATAAGGAAGCTGGTCGGCGGATACAAGGGAAGGATATGCGTCGTCGATGCGGAGAAGATCTCCATGGAGACGCTGGGAAGGAACTTCCCCAACACGCCGATGCTGGCGGCGGTCGTAAAGGTCAGCAACGTCATAGACAGCGAGCGTTTTATCAGCGACATGAGGGAATCCTTCGGGCATAAGTTCGCCCACAAGGAAAACCTCATAGAAGGTAACATGAAGGCGCTGGTGAAGGCTATGGAAGAGGTAAAGGTAGGATAACGGAAAATGAAAACTAAAGCCAGAGAGATAGATGAAAAGATAACGTGGCAGGACGTCACGACGGGCGCGGAGATATACGAGCCGGCGACGTCTCTTCTCGTGGAGACCGGCGACTGGAGAGTCATGATGCCCGTTTTCATAGAGGACAAGTGCAAACACTGTATGCTGTGCGTGCCTTTCTGCCCGGACAGCTCCATTCCGGTAAAGGACGGGAAGCGGCTGGATTTTGATTTCAAACACTGCAAGGGATGCGGCATATGCGTGAAGGTATGTCCGTTCGGCGCGATAGATTTTATCAAGGAGGAAAAGTAGATGGCACGAAGAGACAGGATGTCAGGCAATGAAGCCGTGGCAATGGCTATGAAACAGATAAATCCCGACGTAATGGGAGCTTTTCCTATCACGCCTTCGACGGAGATCCCGCAGTATTATTCCCAGTACATAGCTGACGGCGAGGTGGATACGGAGTTCGTGGCGGTGGAGTCGGAGCACAGCGCCATGTCCGTATGCATAGGAGCGTCGGCATCGGGGGCGAGAGCGGTGACGGCCACATCGTCGGCGGGACTCGCCTACATGTGGGAGCTGCTTTATGTCGCGGCGTCGGCAAGGCTGCCAATTACGATGGCGGTTGTCAACAGGGCGCTGACGGGACCGATAAACATCAACAACGACCATTCCGATTCCATGGGAGCAAGGGATTCGGGGTGGATACAGATATACGCCGAGTCAAATCAGGAAGTATACGATAATTACATACAGGCAATGCCCATATCGGAGACCATCAGGCTGCCTATCATGATATGTCAGGACGGATTCATCACCAGCCACGGCGTATCCAACATAGAGCTGATGGAGGACGAAGAGGTAAAGGAGTTCGTCGGTAAATACGAGCCGGAGAACTACCTGCTCAAATCGGAAAACCCGCTGGCGGTGGGTCCTTACGGCATATCGCCTTACTATATGGAAGTCAAGAGATCCCAGGCCCAGGCCATGAAGGACGCCATGCCTATCATCATGGACGTGGCAAAACGCTTCGAAAAGGTCACGGGAAGGAAGTACGGATTTTTCGAGGAATACATGATGGACGACGCCGAAGTGGCGCTGGTGGTCATCGGCTCCAGCGCGGGCACCGGAAAGGAAGCCGTGGACAGGCTGAGAGCCGAAGGCAAGAAGGTCGGACTCATAAAGCTGAGGGTGTTCAGACCGTTCCCGAGGGTTCCCCTTGCGGAAGCCATGTGCAAGGTGAAGGCCGTGGCGATAATGGACAAGGCGGAGAGCTTTTCCAACAGCGGCGGTCCGCTCTTCAACGAGGCCAGAAGTTCCCTTTACGATCTTGAGAACAGACCGTACGCCATCAACTACATTTACGGCCTCGGCGGCAGGGACATCACGGTGGAGGATTTTTACGAGATATACAACGACCTCTTCATCATAAACGAAACCGACGATCCGGGAGATGTGTACAGGTACATAGGAGTAAGGGACTCCAGGTTCGGAGAACGCGGCTTCGACCACAAGAGATACGAAGAATAGACGGGCGCGGAAACGGGCGACGCCCGCATCGGGAAATACAGTAAACAGGAGAGAACATCATGGCATATGATTTAAAGAAAGAAGTGGAAAAGCCGGAACGGTTCGCGGGAGGACACAGGCTCTGTGCCGGCTGCGGGGCGGGCATAGCCGTCCGCGGCGTGCTGAGGGCGCTGGACGAGGGAGACAGGGCGGTCGTCACCAACGCGACGAGCTGTCTGGAAGTTTCCACCTTCATATACCCTCATACGGCTTACTATGACAGCTACATACACACGGCCTTTGCCAACGGAGCGGCGACCATGTCGGGAGTCGAGGCTGCATACAGGACGCTGAAGAAAAGGGGCAGGGTAAAGGACAACTTCAAGTTCATCGCATTCGGAGGCGACGGAGGAACGTACGATATCGGCATACAGTCCCTGTCTGGAGCCATGGAAAGGGGCCACGACATGGTGTACGTGTGCTACGACAACGAGGCGTACATGAACACGGGAATACAGAGGTCGTCGGCAACGCCGAGGTTCGCCGATGCCACCACATCGCCGGCCGGCTCCAAGATACCGGGAAAAGTTCAGAACAAGAAGGACCTGACGGCGATAATAGCGGCGCACAATGTGCCTTACGCGGCACAGACGACGTTCATCGGCAACTTCAGGGATCTTCATGAAAAGGCGCGAAAGGCCATATACACGGAAGGCCCGTGCTTCCTCAACATACTGTCGCCGTGTCCGAGAGGATGGAGATACGAGACGGAAGACCTCGCGGAGATATGCAGACTGGCCGTAGATACGTGCGCATGGCCTATGTACGAGATCGTGGAAGGCGAATGGCGCCTCACGTACGAGCCGAAGAAGAAGCTTCCGGTGGAGGAGTTCCTGAAAAAGCAGGGAAGGTTCAGGCATATGTTCAAAAAAGGCAACGAGTGGATGATAGAAGAAGCTCAGCAGTACGTGGACGAGGAGTGGGAAAAGCTCCTGTCCAGATGCAGATAGATAATATATGTGACGGCAGAGGCGCGGTCGCGTTAACATGGATCGGATGTTAACGCGACCGCGCCTATTTGGCGCCTAAAAGGCTTGAATAAACCACCAGTTCAACTGGTGGTGAATAATAAATCTTATAGAAAAGGAAAAGAACCTCCTATATAATCGGCATGGGTCTGACAACCACGTCGAGAAAAGGAGGTTCATGTCATGAATGACACAAGAAGTTTAACACACAGCAAATGGAGATGTAAATATCATATTGTCTTTGCACCTAAATT
>CASEFF010000065.1 GCA_949287115.1 uncultured Bacillota bacterium
GATATGTCGATATATCGTCTACAGATCGTAGTACATGTCGAATTCCATCGGCGTAGGCATATTTGCGTGCTTCATCAGGTCGGCGCGCTTGTTTTTAAGCCAGATCTCTATGAGTCTTTCAGGGAAGACGCCGCCTTCGGTGAGGAATGCGTGATCCCTTTCCAGCTCGTCGAGAGCTTCACCCAGATTCTTAGGCAGGCTCTGTATCTTCTCCTTTTCCTCATCGCTTAAGGTATAGAGATTGAAGTCGTAAGGGCCGTAGCCTTCGGCCACAGGGTCTATCCTGTTCTTTATGCCGTCGCATCCGGCCATGAGGATGGCGGCGAAGGCGTAGTACGGATTGCATGTGCCGTCAGGGTTTCTCACCTCGAACCTTTTCTTTTCCGGGTCCTTGGCGTACGCCGGTATGCGGATGACGGAGCTCCTGTTTGCGGTGGCGAAGCCGATGGTTACCGGAGCTTCGTAGCCCGGAACCAGTCTCTTGAAGGAGTTGGTGCTCGGGTTAGTGAAAGCGCAGAGGGCTTTTATGTGTTTCAGTATGCCGCCCATGAAGTGCATCGCCGTTTCGGAAAGCTGTGAGTAGCCGTTTTCATCGTAGAACAGCGGCTTGCCGTCCTTGAAGAGGTGCATGTGCACGTGCATGCCGTTTCCGGCCTCGTCGAACACAGGCTTCGGCATGAACGTCGCCGTCTTTCCCTCGGCGATGGCCTCGTTCTTGATCAGGTATTTCGTCATCATGGTCTTGTCGGCCATTTCCGTCAGTCCGCCGAACTCGACTTCGATCTCCAGCTGACCCGGTCCGCCCACCTCGTGGTGGTGGTATTTCACCTTTATGCCCTGTTCCTCCATCAGCATGGCGACCCTGCTCCTGTAGTCGTAGAGGACGTCCTGCGGAGGCGCCATGTGGTATCCTCCCTTGTGAGGCATCTTGTATCCCAGATTGAAGGTGTTGTCGCCGGTGTTCCACTCGGCCTGTTCCGTATCTATGCAAAATCCCGACTCGTTGGGCGAGGTCGAGTAGCTTACGTGGTCGAACACGTGGAATTCGTATTCCGGTCCTATGCGCATCTCGTCGGCGATGCCCTGATCGCGCAGGTAGGCCTCCGCATGCTTTGCAACGTTTCGCGGATCCTGATCGAAAGGATAGTTTTCCGGCAGGCTTATGACGTATACGTCGCCGATCATTGCCAGCGTCGGTATCTCCATGAACGGATCGATGTATGCCGATGAAAGGTCCGGTATGAACACCATGTCGCTCTTTTCCACCGGCGCAAAGCCGTAGTTGCTGCCGTCAAAGCCTATGCCGCTCTTCAGCGTATCTTCGCTGAATCTTTCGGCGGGTATAGTCAGATGTCGCCATCTTCCGTTGAGGTCGACCATCATGAAGTCGACCATTTTGATGCCGTTGGCATCTATGAATTCTTTAGCCTCCTCAAATGTTCTGAACATACTTTTCTCCTTTTTCTGAAAATAGCCTTTTGCATAAAGTATACATTCGTAAAAAAGGCGTTGTCAATTCAAAAGATGTGAAGATGGTGTGAAAAATAGGGGGAGGGGAGCAGAAAGGCGCGGTCGGAAAAGGCACAGGCAAAAAAGAAGAGCCGTCCGGATCTGAAAGTCCGAACGGCTCCTGCGGTCATACGGGAGTCTGCCGTTACTTCCTTACGAAGCGACCCTCTTTCATTATCATGTCCATGTTGTCGACGGCTATGGCTCTGATGTCATCCAGCGGATTGCCGTCGATGACCAGCAGATCCGCGCTCTTGCCGGCTTCGAGAGAGCCGGTGATGTCGTCGACTCTCAGGGCTTTGGCGCCGTTGAGGGTCGCCGCTACGATGGTATCCATCTCGCTGAGTCCGGCCTTGTCGATGAAGTCGTAGATCTCCGTGATGGCCGTATCGCCGTACGGTGTGATCTTGGAGTTGAAGGAGTCGGATCCTATGGTGAGGATGACGCCCTTGGAGAAGGCCTTGCGGAGGTTGTCGTACACGCGGTTGAGCTCCTTCTCCTTTATCGTCTCGCCCGGGAACCTGTCGTGGAGGGCAGGGTCGTATGTAGGCGGATATGTGTCGAGCCATGCCGGCAGGAAGCTGATGGTAGGACACAGCATTATGCCCTTTTCGGCCATGGTGTCTATGGCTTCGTCGTCCAGATTCCATCCGTGTATGATGAAGTCGGCTCCGGCTCTTACGGAAGGTGTTGCGCTGCCGAAGCAGTGGGACCAGAGCGGTATCTTCCTTATCTTACACTCGTCGACAACGGCCTGTATCTCTTCCGGCGTATAGTGGGCGTCCATGCCGCGCTCCCATCGCCATATGCCGCCGCCGGTCGCCCAGATCTTTATGGCATCCGGGTTTTCGCGGATCCTGCGCCTTACGGCTTTGCGGAGATCCCACGGGCCGTCCACGCATTCCGCCCACGGATGAGCGGCTTTGTTCTGCTCGATGGAAAGGAGATGAGAGTCGCCGTGGCCTGCCGTAGCGCAGAAACCGAGGCCGGATGCTACGATCCTCGGGCCTTCCATGACCTTTGCTTCAACCATGTTCCTGATGTGGATACCGAATCTCGAGATCTCGCCGACAGTCGTAAGGCCGCTCTCGAGACATTCGTGAGCCTGCTGCACGGCTACGACCGCTTTCTGATAGTTGTCTTCCAGTACCCAGTCGCTGTCGTTTTCCGTCAGGTTGCCGGAAAAGTGAAGGTGCGTGTCGACAAGTCCCGGCATTATGGTCTTGCCGGTGATGTCGCTCTCATCGTAACCTGCCGGGATATCCTTTGAGGCTCCCGCGTAAACGATTTTGCCTTCATCCACGAGAACGAGACTGTTTTCCACTGCGGCGCTGCCGGTACCGTCGATCAGCAGGCCTCCCTTGAAAGCTGTTTTGCGCAATGTTGCTTTACTCATCGTAACACTCCTTTGAATCTGCTTAGCTAAGTAGGCAATAACGGGTCTGTCTCTATTCCATCACCGCTCCTTTTGCGGCGGAGGATACGTTCCTCATGTACCTTGCCAGCCATCCGCTGTCGACGTTAGGCTGCGGAGCGACGTACTCCTTTCTTCTCTTTTCGAATTCCTCGTCGGAAACCTGTGCGTTTATCTTTGCGGCAGGTATGTCTATCTCGATGATGTCGCCTTCTCTCAGCAGGCCGATGTTGCCGCCGGCTGCGGCTTCCGGGCAGACGTGGCCGATGGAGGCTCCTCTGCTGGCTCCGCTGAATCTGCCGTCCGTTATCAGCGCGACGGTCTTGTCAAGCTGCATTCCGGCAAGAGCGCTTGTCGGGTTGAGCATCTCTCTCATGCCCGGACCGCCCTTAGGGCCTTCGTACCTGATGACAACGACGTCGCCGTCCTTGATCTTTCCGGCGTATATGGCCGCGATGGCATCCTCTTCGCAGTCGAAGACTCTGGCAGGTCCCGTGTGGGACAGCATTTCGGGTGCTACGGCGCTCCTTTTCACCACGCAGCCGTCCTGCGCGATATTGCCCCACATGATGGCGATGCCGCCCGTCTCGCTGTAAGGATTGTCTATAGGTCTTATTATATCATAGTTTTTGACGAAAGCGCCCTTCATGTTTTCGCCGACGGTCTTTCCGGTGGCGGTTATCAGGCTTTCGTCGATGAGTCCCTTTTTAGTCAGCTCGCTGAACACGGCCATGAGACCTCCGGCGTTGTTGAGGTCGTGCATATGGGTAGGGCCTGCGGGAGCGAGGTGGCAGAGGTTAGGAACCTTTGCGCTGAACTCGTTGAATATGTTGAGGTCAAGCTCCACGCCTGCTTCGTTGGCTATGGCCAGCAGATGGAGAACGCTGTTGGACGAACAGCCCAGAGCCATGTCGCACGCCAGAGCATTCCTGATGGATTTTTCGTTTATGATGTCGCGCGCCTTGATATCCTTTTCCACAAGGCCCATGATGGCCATGCCGGCATACTTGGCAAGCCTTATCCTGCCGCTGTCGACAGCCGGTATGGTACCGTTGCCCGGAAGGGCGATGCCTATCGCCTCGGAAAGGCAGTTCATGCTGTTGGCGGTATACATGCCGGAGCACGACCCGCAGCCCGGGCACGTTTTTTCCTCGAATTCCAGAAGCTGGGCGTCGTCGATGAGGTTGGCCTTTCTGGCGCCCACGGCCTCGAACATCTTGGAAAGGCTCGTCTCTTCTCCGTTGACGAGTCCCGACATCATAGGGCCTCCGGAACATACTACCGTAGGGAGGTTTATCCTGACGGCGCCCATGATCATGCCCGGAACGATCTTGTCGCAGTTTGGCACCAGCACGAGACCGTCGAAGGCGTGGGCCATCGCCATCGTCTCGACGCTGTCGGCTATCAGCTCGCGGCTGGCGAGGCTGTACTTCATGCCTATGTGCCCCATGGCTATGCCGTCGCAGACGCCTATGGCAGGCACCTCGATAGGTGTGCCGCCCGCCATCCTGACGCCCGCCTTCACGGCTTCGGCAACCTTGTCAAGATGCATGTGTCCCGGAACGATCTCGCTCTTTGCGGAGACCACGCCGATCAGCGGGCGTTCCAGTTCTTCCTTTGTATATCCCATGGCGTAGAAAAGGCTGCGCATAGGTGCTTTTTCCACGCCTTTCGTTACGTTATCGCTTCTCATTTCCGACCTTCTTTCTTTTTGTTGGCAGATGCAGTAAATATCAGCAAAGAAAAAGGATCCGCTCCGGCAGCCGCAGCCGCAGCAACGTGGAGTAA
>CASEFF010000066.1 GCA_949287115.1 uncultured Bacillota bacterium
AAGAAAGGACGATAATATGGATAATCTGAAAAAAGTGGAAAAACTCATGGAAAAGGCTGACGTGACATACGAAGAGGCAAAGGCTGTGCTGGAAGAATGCAACTGGGATCTGCTGGACGCCATTATAGAGCTCGAAGCCCGCGGAAAGCTCAGGAAAAACGTCTCGGCATCCTCCTACTCCACCGCAGGCTCTGAGGACGGTGAAACGGGAAAGACGCCGCAGGAGATCGCCAAAAGCTACGAGGATCACGCAAAGAACAAGGCGGGAAAGGAAGACAGCGCTTTTCGCTCGCTCTGGAACGCTCTGAAGATGCTGCTTAAAAAATCCTGCGAAAACAACTTCGTGGTCAAGAGAAACGGCAGCGTCATCATGGAGATACCCGTTTTGCTGATGATAGTGCTCATGATCTGCTTCTTCTGGATACTGCTCATACTCATGGCCATAAGCCTGTTCTGCGGCTTCAGATACAGCTTTTCAGGGCCGGATCTGGGAAGAGACGATGTCAACAGCGCCATGGGCAAAGTCAGCGAAATGGCCGAAAACATAAAATCCGAAATGAAAGAAGAAAAACGCGATATGCACGATGATAAGGAAGAAAGGCGAAGTGAAGATGCCTGAAAAGATACTGATAATAGAGGATGAGGAAAAGATAGCCAGATTCGTGGAACTGGAGCTGACCCACGAGGGATACGATGTATCGAAGGAAAACAACGGAAGGACAGGACTTGAAGCTGCCGAAAACGGCGGCTTCGATCTCGTCCTGCTCGATGTGATGCTCCCCGAGCTGAACGGGCTCGAGGTGCTGAGGCGTCTCAGGCGCACTTCCGACATTCCCGTGATAATGCTGACTGCAAAAGACGCCGTAAACGACAAGGTTTCCGGTCTCGACACGGGCGCCGACGACTACATAACAAAGCCCTTTGCCATCGAAGAGCTGCTGGCACGCATAAGGGTCGCACTCAAGAGAAAGCGGACTCCCGCCGCAAGCAGTTCGACTCTTACCGTCGGAAAGCTCTCCCTCGACGCTGACAGCCATACCGTTATATACGACGGCAGCGCCGTTGAACTGACCAACAGGGAGTTCCTGCTGCTCAAAACGCTGATGGAAAACAGAGGCATCGTCCTCTCCCGCGACACGCTTCTTGAAAAGGTCTGGGGCTTCGATTACGTAGGCGAGACGAACGTGGTCGACGTATACATCTACTATCTGCGCAGCAAGATAGACGACAGATTCGGTGTTAAAGTGATAGATACCATCAGAAGCGTGGGGTACGTGATAAAATGAGCAGTAAAAGTAAAACAGATACCGGTAAGAACAGAAAGACGCGATCCATATCTCGAAAGATAAATTTCCACCTGTTTTCGGAATTGTTTTCTTCATTTTTACTGTTGAATATCATCACATTCGTCGTTGCCGTGGTATTCTGGTGCAGCTCGGTGGAAACAGCAAAGAACGGCTTCGACATCAGCGACGCCTGGCGTTTCACCACTGTCAGCGAATTGAAGCACAGCGCTCTTTCCGCAGATACCGGAGAACTGCAGGATATAGAGCAGGCGTATGAAGAATATGAAAGCGCCGAAGACAACAGCTTTTTCATGGTGTTCCCCGTGGAATTCAAAGACGTACTGGGCGCTTCCGTACACGTATACGAAGGTGACGACAACGCCGACCATTACGCCTACGCAGGCACGTTCCTGCTGACTCTCTTTTCCTGTCTGTATTCGGCAGCGATCATACAGCTCATAATACTCCTCAGCGTCATCATTTCAGGCGCACGAAACATACGCCGTCACCTCGCCCCGCTGGACGACCTCGCATTCAGGGCTCAGCTTCTCAGCGACGCCGCCAGCCTCGATCAGCAGTCGCTGACGGAGCTGGAGAATGCCATCGACGCCATAAGCCCAGGCAGAGACGACGTGCACATCAGCACCGGCAATGCGGAGATGGAAAAACTCGAAGACTCGATCAATCATCTGCTTGAGAGGATGCGCGAAAGCTACAGCCAGCAGTCACGTTTCGTCTCGGATGCGTCGCACGAACTCCGCACTCCCATATCGGTCCTTCAGGGGTATGTCGACATGCTAGACCGCTGGGGAAAAGACGATGAAAAAGTGCTGGCGGAATCCATCTCCGCCATAAAGAGCGAGACCGAACACATGAAAAAACTGGTCGAACAGCTGCTGTTCCTGGCGAGAGGCGACAGCGGCCGCACGAGGCTCACTATGGAGAACTTCTCCCTATCCGATATGATCCGTGAAGTCTGCGAAGAATCCTCCATGATAGATGAGCAGCATACGTATACGTTCAGACCATACGACAGCGACATCCGCATCACGGGCGACCCTTCCATGCTCAAACAGACCGCGAGGATACTCGCGGACAATGCTGCCAAATACACGCCTTCCGGCGCAGGTATCACATTGTCGGTGCTGATGACCGATGACGTCACAGGCTCCCTTTCCCCTGCCTTTTCCATAGAAGACGAAGGCATGGGCATACCGCCGGAATCCGTCTCACATATATTTGAACGCTTTTACAGATCCGATCCCGCCCGCACAAGCGAAAGCGGCGGTACGGGACTGGG
>CASEFF010000067.1 GCA_949287115.1 uncultured Bacillota bacterium
ATGGTGGCGATAACGTATGACGACGGTCCCGGCGGAAAGGCGGAGAGCAGGATACTGGACTGTCTCGAAAAGAACGGGGAAGTGGCGACATTCTTCTATCTCGGCAACAGAGTGTCGGGAGACAGTGAGAACGTCAAGCGTGCATACGATATGGGATGTGAGATAGGCTCTCATACGTGGAACCATCCAAATCTTTCAAAGCTGAAAAAGAATGAGGTGGCGAAGCAGTTCAAGGATACGAATGCCGCCGTCAGAGCGGTGATAGGTACGGATCCGCCTGTGTTCAGGCCAAGCTACGGCATAACGAGTGATGCGATAAACAAGGCTTCGGGAGTCCCGGTCATAATGTGGAATGTGGATACCCTTGACTGGAAGAGCCGCGATGCCACGAAGGTGTTTAACGCAGTTAAAAAGGTGAAGGATCTTGACGGTAATATAATACTGATGCATTCCATATATGATTCGACAGCTGAAGCTACGGAGCTCATAGTGCCGTGGCTTCAGAAAAACGGGTATCAGACCGTTACCGTGAGCGAGCTGATAAAATACAAAACCGGAGAAGAGCCTCAGGCAGGACATGTTTATGGAGGATTTTAACTGTACATATTTGATATAAAAGCAATTTCATGGTATAGTATTAATGATCCGAAGCAATATACGATCGAGTGATCAATGGAATCAAATTTTATGGAGAGTGTAATACTATGTTAATAACCAGACGAAGCGATTATGCCATGAGGATATGCCGTGTTCTGAAAGACGGCAAGGTACACAACGTCAGAGAGATATGCCAGAAGGAAGAGATACCGCGTGCTTTCGCGTATAAGATCCTCAGAGAACTGGAAATGGCGGACCTGGTCAAGTCCGAAAGAGGTAATCAGGGAGGGTATTATCTCAACAAGTCCCTGAGCGATCTCACGATATACGACGTGGTGAGCATCACGGAGGGCGATCTTGCCATACTTCACTGCATGAGGGAGGACTGCAACAGAAACAGCGAGACTATGCCATGCAAGGTGCATCAGGAGATAGAACGCATACAGAAGATCCTGATAAGCGAGATGAAAAAGAAAACGATAGCCGATATAATGGAATGATGGATGACGGATGGAAGATCCGTGGAAAAGCCGCCCTGTTGTCGCAATGACAGCGGAGCGGCTTTTTTAGTCGGAAGCAGCGGTCATGCTCTCAGTTTTTCGATGGCCCGCCGCATATCATCGGGTATCGGAGCCTCTATATCGAGGCGTTCCTTCGTGATAGGATGCGTAAAGGAGAGCCTGGCGGCATGGAGGGCCTGACGTTCCATGAGATGTATGTTCTCCCCGCCGTAGAGCCGGTCGCCCAGTATCGGATGACCTATATGTGACATATGGACGCGTATCTGATGGGTGCGGCCTGTTTCCAGCAGCAGCTCCACGAGGGAGTAGCCGCAAGGATATACAGATGACGGGAAGCGTTCCAGCACCCTGTAATGGGTGACGGACGGTGCGCCGTTTTCCATTACACCGCGCCTGACGTCTGCGGGGTCGGGTCTTCCTATGGGAAGATCAATGATGCCGGAGTCGGAGGCCGGCGTACCGGTCACTATGGCGATGTAACGCTTTTCCACGAGTCCTTCCTTCATCTGACGCGTATAGTCGTTCTGGCAGTAGGCATTCTTTGCGACGACGAGAAGGCCGGACGTGTCCATGTCCAGCCTGTTGACGAACCTTATTTTAAAATGCCTGCCCGTTTTTTCCATGTAGCTCATGAGCGCATTGGCGACTGTCCCTGTCGGATGCCCCTTTGTCGGGTGGACGATGAGCCCCGGCTGTTTGTTCAGCACCAGGATGTCGTCGTCTTCGAACACGGGGTGCAGTGGTATGTCCTGCGGGAGGAAGTTGCTCTTTTCATCGGGAAGCGTGATCTTTACGATATCTCCGGCAGTCGTCTTTATCCAGCCTTCGGTGACGGAGCCGTTGAGCGTCACCAGCTTTTCACGTTTTATTCTGTTCCTCAGCCTTGCGGAAAAGTCGAAGTACTGCCGCATTATATCCTTCACCTGAAGTCCTTCGTCTTCAGGCGTTACCTTGTGTATGAAATCAGTCATATATCATATATATCCTTTCAGAGGAACTTTGTCTTTACCTTGTTCCAGAAGTCGTAGTTTTTGAATCTCATCAGCTGTACATGGGTGTCGGAGATGGACACCTCTATCTTTCTGACGCCGGAATACTCCGTCTCCATACCGTCGTTGACGATGAATATGACGTCGTCGTCGTGTTCGGGAGTCACGCCCAGTGACAGCTCCGCAGGCAGCAGTATGCTGGATGTAAAGGAGCGGTAGGCTGTCGTGTTCATAGGCGCGATAGGAGTCACCTGCAGCAGCTTGAGTCTGGGGTCGACTATGGAGCCGCCCAGTGAATAATTGTAAGCCGTACTGCCGGCCGGGGTAGCTACGAGGATGCCGTCGCCGCTGAAACGTTCTATGGGCATATTGCCTATGGAGATATCAAGGTGTATGGAATAGGAGTGTCTGCCTTTTATAAGGATCTCATTGAGACCCAGATGTGAGTCACGGCTGCCGTCGTCGGTGACTACGGCAGCTTTTACCGTACTGAGTTTCTGTATGGAATATTCTCCTTTCTCGTAGTCCGAGATGAAGGCATCCAGATTGTCCGGCGATATTTCCTGAAAGAATCCCAGATGTCCCGTGTTTATGCCGATGATGGGGCACTGGGGGAAATCACACGAGTGGACGGTCCGTATCAGGGCGCCGTCGCCGCCGATGCAGATTATCAGCTCGGTCTCAGGTGAATATGTGTCAGTCACACGGTATCCGTGGGCGGTGAGCTTGTCTAACAGTAAAGCTCTGTTTGCCAGCGATATATCGGTACCGTTCGTGAATACGCTTATACATCCTCTTTGCATTTTTTTCTCCCGTTGTGATCTGAGATGATCTCAGACAAGTTTTTCAAATTCATCAAGCAGATCGTTGAATGTGTCCATGGCTTTTTCCACAGGTTCAGGTGAGCTCATGTCCACTCCGGCTATCTTGAGAAGTTCTATAGGATGATCCGATTCGCCTGTCTTGAGGAATTCGATATAATCCTTTCTTGCCGGTTCGCCTTCCGCGATGATCTTCTTGGATATGGCTGTGGCGGCCGAATAGCCGGTGGCGTATTTGTAGACGTAGAAAGCGTTGTAGAAATGCGGTATGCGCGCCCATTCGTACATTATGGTATCGTCCTTTTCCACCGCATCCCCGTAGTATTTGGCGTTGAGAGCGTCGTACTGTTCGCACATGTTCTCGGCCGTCAGCACGTGACCGCTTTCTATCGTCTTATGGGTTATGTCTTCAAATTCCGCGAACATGGTCTGTCTGAAAAGGGTGGTCCTGAATTCTTCCAGATGCATGTTGAGCAGATATTTTCTCATTTCTGCGTCCGTTTCCTTGTCCAGCAGGTAATGCATCAGCAGGGATTCGTTCACGGTGGAGGCCACCTCGGCCGTGAATATGGAGTGACTGCCGTATATGTACGGCTGGTACTCCCTTGTGTAGCTGGAATGCATGGAATGTCCCATCTCGTGGACTATCGTGAACACGTCTTTGAGGGTATCGGTGTAGTTGAGCAGTATGTACGGATAGCTGTCGTAGCTGCCGAAGCTGTAGGCTCCGCTCGTCTTTCCCCGGTTTTCGTACACGTCTATCCAGCCCTGTGCTATGCCGTCGTTCATGCGGGATATGTATTCGTCACCGAGAGGTGCAAGCCCCGCTCTCATGATGTCGAGAGCCTCTTCGTATGGCACGTTTTTTTTCGGAAGCTCGATGAGAGGCACGTACATATCGTACATATACATCTTGTCGAGACCCAGTATTTTCTTCCTCAGCTCGACATATCTGTGCAGAGACGGGAGGTTTTCATTGACGACATTTACCAGATTATCGTATACATCGCCTGGTATGTTGTCGCCGGAAAGGGCGGCGTCTCTTGCGGAATCGAATTTTCTTATGCGTGCATTGACCACGTCGCTCTTCGTATTGTAGTTGTAACATGTGGCAATGGTATTGATGAGATCCCTGTATGGATCGTACATGGCTTTGTATGCCGATCTTCTGACTTCTCTGTTGTGGCTTTCCATGAAAGTGATGTAGTTGCCGTGAGTGACTGCCACGGTATCGCCGTCCTCATCGGTTATTTCGGCAAATTTCATGTCGGCGTTGTTTAGCATCGTGAATATGTCGCCTGTGGCGCCTGTTATCTCGCTCATCTGCGCCATTATGTTCTCCTCCGGTCCCGAAAGGAGGTGGGCTTTCTGGCGTAGAGTGTCCTTTATGGCAAATTCATATTCCTTAAGGCCTGACTCCTCGTCGATGAAGGACAGGATCCTGTCCTCGGGAGCAGACAGCAGTTCCGGAGTAAAGAATGCCATGGATGCGGAAACGGCGGCTATGATGGCGCCGCATTTGCTGGACATGGCCTGATAGCGGCTATCGGTGTTGTCCTCATCGCGTTTCATACGGGCGTACACGTATATGTGTTCCAGTTCACGCCAGATGGCGTCCCTTTCCCTGTAGGCACTCAGCAGCGTTGCGGCATCCGCAGTCAGTTTACCGGAATAGGTATCCGCGTATTCTGCGGCGCGGTCCGAGATGGCGTCCAGTTTGCCGTCTATTACTGATTCGTCCGGTATCATCGCTTCGACGTTCCATTTGTATCGGCTATCTATCTGATCTCTGGTTTTAAGGCCCTTTGAATCCATTTTTACCTCCGTAATATTTTACTTTACACGCGTAATATGATATGATTTTTACTGTTACCGAAACAGACGGGCTTGTCGAAGTCCGTTTCAATAACAGTAGTATTTATTATAACACAAACGAAGGGATATTACCGTAATGGATAACAGACCTATAGGTTTTTTTGATTCCGGACTTGGAGGCCTGACGTGCATACCGCCTCTGATGAAAAAGCTGCCGGATGAAAGGATAATATATTTCGGCGATACGGCGAGGACGCCTTACGGCTCCAAGGCTACGACGACGATAAAGCGGTTTTCCGCGGAGATCGCAGGCTTTCTCGTGAAGAGCGGCGTCAAGATGATAGTGATCGCATGCAATACGGTCAGCGCCACGTGTGTGGATGAGCTGAGGCGAAGGTTTCCGCAGATACCGATACTGGGGATAATCGAGCCTGCGGCCAGATGCGTCGCGGAAAGCTGTACGCAGGAAGACAACATAGGGATAATAGGAACGAAGGTGACGATAGCCAGCAGGGCCTATGAAGCATTTATAGCGAAGTACAACGACAGACTCAGCATATATGAGACGTCGTGTCCGGCATTCGTGCCTCTCATAGAAGAAGGTATCATCGATAACGATATAATGGATCTTACGATAAAGTATTACATGGATGATTTCGTAAGGGGCAACAGCCTCGATACGGTGGTGCTGGGATGCACTCATTATCCGCTCATAAGCGCCAACATAAGGAGGATATATCCGCACCTGCGCATAATAAATCCGTCGGACATCATGGCGGATACGATAAAACGTGTGCTGGGGGAAAGGGATATGCTGGCCGATGCGCCTGAAAAGAGCAACGTTTTTTATGCCAGCGACCTTTCGGAGAATTTCGTGAACATGATAGACCACATACTCGAAGGGGAAAGCGATGACGCCAGGATCAGATTTCTCAATTTCGACGTGGAAAACGGGGAGGAGCATATATGAATCTTGAAGAGCTGCTTGAATACCTTGATCTTGATGACGGTAGCGAGTTTGAGTACTTCGAGGCCATGGCGGATCTTGTGGAGAGCGAGGACTATATAGACAGCGATGCGGTGTACGGCCTTTTTGAGAAAGCCGATATGACCGTAATTGAGGAGCTTTTGAACGATTACTTCGAAGACATACTGGACGGACTTCCTGATGATTCGGGTGAGATATTCGCGTTGCTCCATCAGATAAAGCTGAGCCTTACGGGACTTGCGGCCGCTGCGGGCGAAGAGGAGGAGCTGAGACGGTTTACCGATGAATTCTGCCGTTTCCGCGACTGGTATTCCCACGGATCGGAAGTGCGTATGATGCCTGAAGACGGCGGCGAAGAGCTTTATGAGACCGTCAGAGATGCCATAACCGCCTCGAGAGTTGAGAGCCTGGGCGGTGAGAAATACCGTTATGATTTCGAAAACGCGCTGGATTATGAGCTGGACAGCTATACGGTGCCGTTTGCCGATCTGGCGGCAGCGGGAGATGATGACGAGGGAACGATAGTTTTCTCGCCTGATGACGGAGAGCCGGGCGATGAGTGATATCGATATGAAAAAGACCGGATCCGGATCGGCGCTGATGGAGTGGGACGATGTGTTCAATGTGTTCGGGGACGGCTTTGACAGGTTCAGCTTTCCTGCGGATGTGCAGCGGGTGACGGCCGGGTACGGAGGAGAGGCGCTGCTTGTATACGGCAGTGAAAAGACGGCCCTCATCGACTGCGGTATGGCCTACTGCGGTGAAAGGATGACGGAAAATCTGGCGGAAAGACTGGCATCATCGGGACGTGAAAAGCTGGATTATATCATACTCAGCCATTCTCACTACGATCATATGGGAGCATTGCCGTATGTGAGGAGGAGATTTCCTGATGCGGTCGTATGCGGCAGCCGTCATTGCAGCGATATACTCGAAAGACCCAATGCCAGACGTCTGATAAAAGAGCTTGGTACGGCGGCGAGGGAGCTTTATGATCCGGAAAGCACGGAGGAAATACCCGTCGATGGTCTTTCTGTGGACATGATACTCGACGATGAAGGTGAGATATCGCTCGGTAACGAGAAGATCATAGCGCTGGAAACGAAAGGACATACGGACTGCTCAATGAGTTTTGCGCTCGAACCGTGCGGACTGCTGTTTACGAGCGAGAGCACCGGCATGCTGGAAACTGCAAAGTACGTCCACACGCCGATACTGAAGGATTATCACGACGCCATGAGATCGCTGGAAAGATGCAGGAGTTACGGAGCACGTTATATATGTCTTCCGCATTTCGGTATGCTGCCTGAGTATTTCAATGAAAGGTACTGGGAGATGTTCGAGGAGGCGTGTCATGAGAAGCTGATGTTTGTAAGGGACATGGCGGAAA
>CASEFF010000068.1 GCA_949287115.1 uncultured Bacillota bacterium
CTTCCGATTCCTTCTTACTGCACCCCGTTCCGGTCACATCCTCGCGCCATCGCTCACAGGATCTTATCCTCAGTGCTTCATCAGTCTTTCTGAAATTCCTGTCGTTGCCGTTGAAGTATGTGTCCACTTCCCTGAGTGTCCTGTAATATGTGAACCCCAGCTCAACGGCCTTTTCCGTCACATCCCCTATTGTCGACTGTCCGAGGGACGCCTTTATCTCGACTTCAAACATGTTAACCTCCCGCCTCATCTGCACATCATAACATCCGATCATACCATCCGCTGCATCGGAGCTGCATCATATGAAACGGACCCTGCTCCGGCATAAACATGCCGGATACAGGGTCCCCTTATTCCTGTCCGCAAGACCGTATTTTTCTCTACCGCACCGGTCTTTCAGTCAATCGTTTACGCCGTAGGATCTGCCGGCTTCGGAAGCCGCTCAACGATAACGTTCATGAGGCTGTCCGTACATGCAAGCGGATCTGCAAACGCACCGTCTTCCACGGCTATCAGCTCCGCTCCCTCCGCAGGTTTAAGCACACCGCCGAGCACCTCATCGAGCTGAGCATATCCGTATGCAGGCACGGCATCGTTCATTTCCATGGAAATGTCCTCCGTATCCTCCCATTCGTAGTCCACCTCGAATACATGGGCTATCTCCGCGGCAACTTCCCAGTTGCTGAGGGCCACGCCTTCATCTATGGCTGCCTGTACCAGCTGAAGCCTTCTCTCCGTGTTTGTATACGTACCGTCCGTCGAAGCAAAGCCCGTTCCCGGTATCACCACATCTGCCTTTGCAGCAAGTCCTGTTACGTGAGTATCGCATACCGCGAGGAACTCGAGAGCGTCCGTATCTATGTCGGCTTCCTCTCCGAATACCACGAGAGCCTTCAATCCTTCAAGAGCCTCGGCTCCGGCCGTTATACCCATGTCCACGAGACCCTGGGAATTGTTCTTTGGCTTTACCTGAAGTATACCGTCTCTAGGGCTTCCGATATGACCGCTCACCATGGCGATATCTGCCAGCAGCGTGGCCGCATCTACGGTGATCATGTTCTGGGTGAACACGATCATTGCCTTCTTTGCACCGAGATACATATCCGCAACGGCTTTCGCCTCTTCGCTCACATCCACATTGCCGAGGCTTGCTGCGAACCCGTCGTATCCTGCGATATCGCTGCCTTTTCCGCTGCCTGCAACGGCTTTCGCTATCTGCTTCACGAATCCGAGATCGTTTGCCGTATAGATTTCCTTCGTCAGATAAGGCATCGTCTGCTCGTATCCTTCAGGATTTATCAGCACCACTTTCGCGCCTCTCTCCGCTGCCTGCTTCATCTTCAGGTGGATGACAGGATTGCTGGCGGCGTTGAATCCGACAGCCAGTATAAGCTCTGTCGAGAGCAGTTCATCTATCGTGTTAGGGGAAGCGTCATGACCTATGACTTTAGCGATACCGCTTTCCCTGCTGTTCATGCAGAATATCTTCGCGCCCATGGCTTCCGCCATCTTCTTTATGGCATAGGCCTCTTCGTTGGTATACCTGTCGGAAACAGCCACACCTACGGCATCCTTGCCGTATCTTGCTCCTGCGGACTGACACTTCTTGGCGATCATCACAAGAGCTTCGTGATAGTCGGTCTCCCTGAATCCATCGACATCCCTGATGAGCGGCTCTTCAAGCTTATCCTCCAGCATAGCGCAGTCAAATCCCCACTTGCCCTTTCCGCATGCAAGGCCTGCGTTGACTGTGCCCTCTTTGTCCGGATTTGCCTTTATGAGCATATCGCCGTAGCTTTCCAGCACGAGACTGCATCCTACAGAACAGTATGAACATGTCGTATCCGTCTCCAGAGTATCGACAGGCGTTTCCTTTATCATCGTCGTCCTCTCCTGCAGAGCGCCTGTCGGACATACGCTGACGCACTGACCGCACGATATGCAGCCGGACTCGATGAGAGGTTTTTCCATATTAGGCTTCACCACGGTATCGAAGCCTCTGTTCACAAGTCCGAGAGCTCCGACTCCCATGATCTCATCGCACACCCTTACGCAGAGTCCGCACAGTATGCACTTGTTCGGATCCCTTACGATGAATGGATGATCGTCGTCGTAATCAACGGTATTCTTATCGCCTGCGAATCTTTCAGGATGGACGTCGTACTGATGCGCCAGATCTATCAGCTTGCACTCGAAGTAATCGTGGCATCCGCATTCCAGACATCTGGAAGCCTCTTCCTCCGCCTGCTCCGGCGTATATCCGTCCGGAATGACTTCGCTGAAATTGTCCTTTCTCTCCTCAGGGCTGAGCTGCGGCATCTCGGGTCTGCACATTCTCTCCCTGTCTTCGAAAGTCTTCTCCGTGATATCGTCTCTCTCCACGAAATAAGGCTTTTCGTATTTCACCGTCTCACCGTACAGGTAAGCATCTATGATCTCCGAAGCCTTCTTCGCATCGGCTATCGCTTCGACAGCTATGGATATCTTGTCATTACCGCAGTCACCGCCTGCAAATACGCCCGGCATGCTCGTCATGAACGTTTCCTTATCGTAGGCGATGGCATTCTTTCTCGTCTTGTCACAGTCGAAGACTTCCGCATCTACGGCCTGACCTATGGCCAGTATCATCGTATCGATGGCTATCGTCTCGGTCTTGCCTTCCACAGGCACAGGTCTTCTCCTGCCCGATTCGTCAGGTTCGCCCAGCTCCATCACCTGAAGGACCACCTCTTTGACGTGACCGTTCTCATCCTTGATGACTTCGAGCGGATTCCTCAGGTTCTTGAATATAACGCCTTCCTCTTCGGCTTCCTCTATCTCCACCATGTCGGCAGGCATCTCGTCCTTCGTCCTTCTGTAGATGTTGTAAACTTCCTTCGCACCGAGCCTTACGGCAGTCCTGCACGCGTCCATGGCGGTGTTTCCTCCGCCGACTATGGCCACCTTCTCGCCCAGCTCTATTTCTTCGTTCCTGACCACTTTTCTCAGCAGATCTATACCGCCGATGACGCCCTCGGCATCCTCGCCTTTACATCCGACGCCTGTGGATATCCATGCGCCGATACCGATGAGTACAGCGTCAAAGTCTTCCCTTATCGTCTCGAACGGTATATCCTTACCGATCTTCGTGTCCGTGATGATCTCCGCTCCCATCTTCTGTATCGTCAGTATCTCATCGTCCAGCACGGCTTTAGGGAGTCTGTATTCAGGTATACCGTATCTCAGCATACCGCCGGCCTTAGGCATTGCCTCGAACACCGTTACGGCATGACCCTTCTGTCTGAGGAAATATGCAGCCGAAAGTCCCAGCGGGCCTCCGCCTATGATGGCCACGCTCTTTCCCGTATCGGGATCGCATTCAGGTATGAAGGCATCCTCGCTCATCAGATCCTGATCGGCCACGAACCTCTTCAGCCACTGTATTGAGATCGGCTCATCTATGAGGCCTCTCCTGCATTCCTCTTCGCAAGGATGAGGGCATACCCTTCCCAGCGATGCAGGGAGAGGTATCTTGTCCTTTACCAGCTCGAGAGCCGCTTCATACTCGCCGTTGGCTATGAGTCCCACGTAACCCTGACAGTCCGTCTGCGCGGGACATGCCAGCACGCAAGGCGGTCTGCAGTCTCCCACGTGGTTTGAAAGCAGCAGCTCCAGATTCGTCTTTCTCGACTCGATTACCCTTTCCGTATCGGTCCTGATGACCATGCCCGGAGCTATCTCCGTGGCACATGCCTTGCACAGCTTCGGGTTTCCCTCCACCTCGCACATGCATATACCGCATGATCCGTATATCTTCGTTCTTTCATCGTAACAGAGAGTAGGAATGAAAATGTCGTTTTCTCTGGCGACTTCAAGAATCGTCTGTCCCGGCACGCCGGTGACTTCTTTTCCGTTTATGTTAAGTCTGAACTTGTTCATTTTTCTTCCACCTCCCCTATTTCTTCTCTATGGCGCCGAACTTACATGTTTCAAGACATTTTCCGCACTTTATACACTTGTCCTGATCTATCGTGTGCTTTTCCTTCACACTGCCGGAAATGGCTTCAACAGGACATTTCTTCGCGCAGAGAGTACATCCCCTGCAGGCGTCTGTTATCGTGTAGGTTATGAGAGCCTTACACGAGCCTGCCGTGCACTTCTTGTTATAGATGTGGTCCTCGTACTCGTTCCTGAAATATTTCAGCGTCGTAAGAACAGGGTTAGGCGCAGTCTGGCCGAGGCCGCACATGGATCCGTCCTTTATCTTCATTGCCAGCTCTTCCAGCAGCTCGATATCTCCGTCCCTGCCTTCGCCGTTCGTTATCCTCTCCAGGATCTCCAGCATCCTCTTGGTGCCTATCCTGCAGTAGTTACATTTACCGCACGACTCGTCTCTGGTGAAGTTGAGGAAATATCTCGCCATGTCGACCATGCACGTATCTTCATCCATTACGATCATACCGCCGGAACCAACTATGGCTCCTGTCTTGTTGATATCTTCGTATGTTACAGGCGTATCTATCAGTTCGGCAGGTATACATCCGCCGGAAGGTCCGCCCATCTGTACGGCCTTGAACTTCCTGTCGTTCTTTATACCGCCGCCTATACCGTAGATGACGTCTCTGAGCGTAAGACCCATAGGCACTTCCACGAGTCCGCCCTTCTTTATCTTTCCGGCCAGCGCGAACACCTTTGTGCCCTTGCTCTTTTCCGTGCCCATGGCGCCGAAAGCCGCTCCGCCGTTGTATATTATCCACGGCACGTTTGCCAGCGTCTCAACGTTGTTGATATCCGTCGGCTTCTGCCAGAATCCCTTTGCCGCAGGGAAAGGCGGCTTGAGTCTCGGCATACCTCTCTCGCCTTCCAGCGAAGCTATGAGAGCAGTCTCCTCACCGCATACGAATGCTCCGGCTCCGGCTTTGATGTATATGTCAAAGTCAAATCCCGAGCCGAATATGTCCTTGCCGAGGAATCCCTTCTCTCTGGCCTGTGCCATCGCTATCTCCAGCCTCTTTATTGCGAGAGGATATTCGGCACGGCAGTATATCACGCCCTGATTGGCGCCCATGGCGTATCCGCCTATGATCATGCCCTCAAGCAGCGAGTGAGGGTCTCCTTCGAGTACGGACCTGTCCATGAACGCACCCGGGTCTCCCTCGTCGGCGTTGCACACCAGATACTTCTCGTTGCCCGGACTCTGCTTTGCCGCATTCCACTTGAACCATGTAGGGAAACCGGCGCCTCCCCTTCCGCGCAGCCCCGAGACCTTTATCTCCTCGATGACTTCCTCAGGCGTCATGGTCTTCAACACCTTCTCTATAGCTTTATAACCGTCTACGGCTATGTATTCCTCTATATTTTCCGGATTTATCACTCCGCAGTTCCTGAGAACGACTCTCTGCTGCTTCTCGACAAACTGCTTGTCTTCATCGGATATCGCATACTCTTCCGCGATACCGTTGCCTACGAGGTGATCTTCAACGATCTTTTCGACCTTGTCAGGCTGCACCTTGACGTACCTGGTCATTTCGCCGTTGTCGTCGTAAATGTCCACGATAGGTTCGAGATAACACGTACCTACACAGCCGGTGACATCCACCTTCACGTCCAGATTCCTGTCAGCTATCTGTTTTTCAAATTCGGCAGCTGTCTTTTTGGCGCCTGTAGCGATACCGCAGCTTCCCTGTCCGACTACTACTTTCATATCGTCACCTCCTACGCCCTTTCTCTGATCTCGGAAAGTATCTTCTTCACGGAATCCTTTGTCAGATTTCCGTAAGTCTCGTCTCCCTCGTCGCTCTTTACCATCATTACCGGCGCCAGCGAACAGCATCCGAGACATGCCACATTGTTCAGCGTGAATATACCGTCTTCCGTGGTCTCTCCGTCCTTGATGTCGAGATACTCACATACGGCTTCTTCTATCATCTCAGAGCCGTTTACGTGACATGCGGTTCCCTGACACAGCATTATCAGATACTTACCGATCGGTTTGAGTCTGAACTGCGCATAAAACGTAGCTACTCCATAGATTTTTGCAGGCTTTATACCAGTGACGTCAGATATATAGTTTATGGCATCCTGTGAAAGATAGCCGTAGATATCCTGAGTCTTTTGCAAAATAGTGATCAAACTACCCGGTACCTTTGCGTACTCATCCAGTACAGGTTTCAGTTCTCTGAACTGCTCTTCCCTGTTCTGCGAATTGCCGCAATTACAACATTTTTCGCTCATTTAAGTTCCTCCTGTAAATCTTATGGCGGGGTCCGCTGCGCAAAAATACACGAGACCCCGGCACATTAATATTATCAAATCAAAGCAAGAAAATCAACGTTTCATTATCGCATTTATACGGATGCTCCGCAGCATCCGCGTGCTCCCGGCACAGCCTATACGTTTGCGATGAAGTATTCCAGCGCCAGCCCGCCGTCCATGAGTCCTGTCTTTATCGTTTCATCCACCTCGTATGCCGCCGACATGACTTTTCTCAGATCGTCCATCGAATAAAGTCCCGTCATCGACATTGCCTTTTTTATCCTGAACTGATGGACTCCCAGCTTTTTCTGCATTTCGCCGGAAGACCTGCCTTCATCGCGCATCTCCTTTACCGACAGTATGAGTTCCAGCTGCCCCGTTATCAGATTAAGCAGCCTGTATACGGGAGTCCCGGAATCCATGAGATTGTGCAGCAGCCTGAATGCTTCATCCTTCCTGTTTCTGCCTATGGCATCCAACATGGCGAAAACATCGTTTTCAGGACTGACCGATATGACTCCCCTCACATCATCTGCCGTTATTTCGGGTGAATCGCCGCTGTGGGCTATTATCTTCCTGAGATCGTTCTCCAGATTATACAAATCGTAATCGACGGCCTTGTTGCCGTATCCACTGTCCGACATTATCATATGAGTCACGGCGCCTGCGCACCTCTTTCCGGCCGACCTGAAGCGCTTTTCTATGAAGCTCCTCAGCTGTCCGTCTCCCAGCGGCTGAAAATCGTACACCTTGCCGTACTTGCCTGCGGCGGTCGTTATCTGGTTCTTTTTCTTTCTCCTGTCCTCCGGCTCTCCTGCCGTCATTATCAGCATGCTGCCTTCCGGTATGTTCTCCATATACCCGACCAGCTCTTTCATATCGCTTTTGGATATCCATCCGGGCTCCTTGCCGACGGCAGGAGCAAAATCCGGCAGGAGCACGACTTTTCTCTCCGACATCAGGCTCAGTGTCTCAAGGCCTTCCTCTATATTCTCCACAGTCGCCCTGTCTCCTTCCAGGATCACGAGATCCATGGCCCTGACGGCATCATTGACATACTTTTTCACGAGAGCATCGGCGTACCACCTTACGAGATACTCTTCGCTACCTCACAGCAAAACAAGAGGAGGGATCTTCCCCTCCTTCATATCCCTTCCGATCGTCACGAACGCATGCTCATTTTCCCTGTAAAACCCGCCTGCCATCCTGTTTCCTTTCTCTCATCTCCACGATCTGCCCGCCTGTCCGGCTCACGTATTCTGCCTGACCGTCATCACCTTCGGTCTTCCCGATGAAGAAAAATCAAAGGCGACGGCTCCGTCTTCGTCGTTTCTGTATATAATTATACCCAGTCTTTCGTAATTTTCAATAACGCCGTTGTCGGGATGACCGAAATTGTTTTTCCCCACCTGAAACACGGCGTATTCCGGCGCCGCCAGCTCCGTGAACCTCTCGCTGTAGCTGTATCTGCTGCCGTGATGCGCCACCTTCATTATATCACATTCCAGGCTTTTGCCGTAGTCTTCCGCCAGCTCTTCCTGACATTCCTCCTCTATGTCGCCCGTCACCAGCACCGATCTGCCCGAAACGGTGACCTTCATCACGAGGCTGGAGCTGTTCTCGTCTTCATCGTCCGCCATTATGTCCCGGTACTCCCTGTCCGTCCTCCTTTCAGGCGACAACACTTCCACACTCGCTTCGGGAGAAAGGCCGACAGTCTGCCCTCCGTAAAGATATACGATATTGCTTTCTTCCATGCCCGTATCTGCCAGTATCTGCTCTTCCTTCACCTTATTGCCCTCGTAGACGAACAGCTTTTCCACCATGCCTTCGCGGCAGAGCTCCACCGCGCCTTTGTAGTGATCCGTGTGGGTATGGGTGATGAACATGCCGTCCAGTTTCTTCGTCCCGTTTTTCAGCAGATATGGTTTCAGCGTTTTTTCCCCTACGTTGTAGTTTATGCTCCCTCCTCCGTCTATCATGTATTCCTTTCCGTTTTCCGTCCTTATATGTACGCAGTCTCCCTGCCCCACATCAACGAACACCATATCGGCTCTGTCAAATCCCCTGTCCTGCACCGTCCCCAGCGCCACCGAAGCCGCCAGCGCCGCGGCCGTGAGCACGATCGTAAGACCGCGTCGTTTCCTCAATATCAGCAGCCTGCCCTCTTCCTGAAGAAACGTCAACAGCAGGATATAGTACGCCAAAAGCAGCCGGATATCCGGACTCGTGACCGTGAACACCGTCACTCCGTCTATGGTCGTCACGCTGTTTATATCGACCATCATGCGACACAGGCCGCCCAGCACATCGGCCATCACGTCAAACAGACCGTCCGCGACGTATCCTGCCGTCATGGTGGAAAGACCCAGAGGAACGATCAGCCCCGAGAGAAACACTATCGGTATATTGACGATGACGGCGCCCAATGATATGTAGTTGAACATATACGCCGTATACGGCAGCAGCCCTATCTGTACCGAGATCCCCGAAAGCAGCACGCCTCTGTACAGTTTCTCCGCCGCCGGTATGACCACCGCCATGGAAAGCATCGCCATGAACGACATCTGAAATCCCGTATTGAACAGCGTCATTGGATTTTTCACCATCAGCACCAGCGCCGCCAGATACGTAGCCGACTCCAGATCATACCTCCTGTTGAGCACTTTTGCCAGAAGATGAAGCCCCACCATCAGCACCGCTCTGACGACGGGCGGCGAAAAGGACGCCATCATCATGTAGCAGCAGAAGAAGGCGATGGTCATGGCAAAGTATACCCAGCCCTTTCTCCATCTCCACAGCCACGATATGACGCCGTATATGATACCTATGTGCAGGCCGCTCACCGACAGTATGTGCGCCGTGCCGTTCATGAGGAACTCCTCCAGAGTATCCTCGTCCATGCCGTCCGTATCTCCGAACAGTATGCCCTTCACCATGGCCGACATCTCCGTGCCGATCCTGCTTTCCACCTTATCCATGAAGCTCTCGCGCATCATATAGAGCTTTCCGTTCAGGGACTCCCTGCCCGATGCTTCAGCGATATCTACCTCATC
>CASEFF010000069.1 GCA_949287115.1 uncultured Bacillota bacterium
AAACAGCTTTACGAGGAAAGCCAGGCCAAGAAGGAAGAAAAGGTAACGAGCGACATCGAGATGGCAAGAGAGCAGGTAAGACAGCAGCTTCGCGACGGTCTGCTGGAAGAGCAGTACATAGAGATACAGGTGACGGATCAGCCGAAGACGAACACCCTCGATATGGGAAATGAAGGCATGAGCATAGCCATAGGCAACATCTTCGGGGACATGGCACCTAAGAAGATGAAGAACAAGAGGGTAAAGGTCAAGGACGCACGAAAGATCCTCAGAGAGGAAGAAGCGCAGAAGCTGATAGATATGGATCAGGTCACGGACGATGCTCTTGAAAATGCGGAGCAAAATGGTATAATATTCATCGACGAGATCGACAAGATAGCATCGGGCTCCAGCTACAGGAGCGGAGCGGATGTTTCCAGAGAGGGCGTACAGCGTGACATACTGCCGATAGTTGAAGGCAGCGTCATAAACACGAAGTACGGACCTGTGAAGACGGACCATATACTGTTCATAGGTGCGGGAGCGTTCCACACGGCAAAGCCTACGGATCTTATACCGGAGCTGCAGGGAAGGTTCCCGATAAGGGTGGAGCTGGAGAACCTGGACAAGGATACGTTCGTGAAGATACTGACGGTACCGGAAAACGCTCTGATAAAACAGCATAAGGCGTTGCTCGAGACGGAAGGCATAGAGGTGGAGTTCACGGAAGAAGCCATCGACGAGATCGCAACAATGGCGTTCCTCATGAACGAGCAGACGGAGAATATAGGAGCCAGAAGACTCCATACGATCCTGGAAAAGCTGCTGGAGGACATATCGTTCAACATTCCGGAGATGGATGAGGAGAAGATCACCATCGACAGACAGTACGTGAGGGAAAAGTTTGCAGAGAAGATCCATCCGGAGGATATAGATAAGTATATACTGTGATGCACGGTTTGCGGAAAGCCCCATGCGTGTCAGATCTGTAGGTGCGATGGGGCTTTTTGGCGGATACTGTATACCTGTGGCGACGAAAAACTCCATATTAGTTAAATTCGGATAGCATCTTTGTGTCATTTGTGTGAAAATATAATATTTTTTAATTTTTTTAAAAAATACATTGTGTTATCAGGCGTAAAGGGATATAATAAAAATATTCTTAAATATGTAAAAAAATTCTAGTTTGGGTAAAGAGGTAATATAATGGGAGATATTTTAAAAAAAGTAAGAAAGCTTAACTGGATGCTCCAGGAGAGTCCTACGGGAGCATTCTCTTTTAATGAGATGTGTGAGCTTATGAGCGAGTTCATGGATGCCAACGTTTATATAACGAACAGGCACGGAAAGGTTATAGGCGTAGGATACAAGAGCAAGTCAGACAGCATGGCGATATCGGACTCCGAATCCGGCTCCGAGATACTGCCGGAGGAATACAACGAAGAGCTGATGAGGGTCAGGGAGACGACGGCAAACCTGTCGGGAGAAAACGCCCTCAGGATATTCAAATACGACTACGATACGGCCGACAAGCTCCACACCATAATCCCTATACTGGGAGGCGGTCAGAGATGGGGTACGCTGGTACTGACGAGATACTCCCCTAAGTTCGAGGAAGAAGATCTTGTAATAGGCGAATACGGAGCGACGGTAGTCGGTATGGAGATACAGAGAAGAAAATCCCTCGAGCGCGAAGAAGAGGAAAGAGAACTCGCCATGGTGCAGATGGCCATAGGTACCCTCTCCTATTCGGAGATCGAAGCTGTGCAGCAGATATTCGCGGAGCTGGACGGCAACGAGGGACTTCTCGTAGCCAGCAAGATAGCCGACAGATCCGGTATAACCAGATCGGTCATAGTGAACGCTCTCAGGAAGCTGGAAAGCGCCGGCGTCGTGGAGTCGCGTTCTCTGGGAATGAAGGGAACGAGGATAAAGATAACGAACTCCAAGTTCAAGGACGAGCTCAGCAAGATGACGATATAAAGGAAATTTGTACAGGACACTCCTGCTTCGCGTTCCGCGCGGCGGCAGGAGTTTTTATATGATGCGATGCTTAGATTCAACGATAAAAACGAGATAGTAGGGGAAGAATACAGAGCCGTAATAGTCGGGATAAGGACGGGCGATGATATATCGCGTTCCATGGATGAGCTGGAGGGCCTTGCGGAAGCCGACGGCATCGAAGTGCTGGGCCGTGTGGTGCAGACACTCGAAAAGCCCAACACCGCCACGCTGATAGGAAAGGGCAAGGTGCGGGAACTTTCGGAGATGTGTGCCGCCATGGAAGCCGATACGGTGGTGTTCAACGAAGAGCTTTCCGGAGTGCAGATGAGGAATCTGGAAGAAGCCCTCGGGACGCGGATAATAGACAGGACGGTGCTGATACTCGACATATTCGCAGGCAGGGCGACATCGGTGGAAGGAAAGCTGCAGGTGGAGCTGGCGCAGCTGCGGTACAGACTGCCGAGGCTGACCGGTTTCGGAAAGGCGCTGTCGAGACTGGGCGGAGGCATAGGCACGAGAGGGCCGGGAGAAAAGAAGCTGGAAACGGACAGGAGGCACATCTCAAACCGCATAGACGACATAAAGGAAGAACTGAAGAAAGCCGAACTCAGCCGCAGGGTACAGAGGTCCGGAAGAGAGAAGTCGGGACTTCCGGTAGTGGCGCTGGTGGGTTATACCAATTCCGGGAAATCCGCCATCATGAACAGCCTGCTGTCCATGTCGGAAAAAGACGATAAGATGGTGCGGTCCGAGGACATGCTGTTTGCGACGCTGGATACGAAGCACAGAAAGATAACGCTGGAGCAGGGCAATGAGTTCATACTGATAGATACGGTGGGCTTTGTAAGCAAGCTTCCTCACAGTCTGGTGGAGGCTTTCAAGTCGACGCTGGAGGAGGTCCGTTATGCCGATCTGCTGGTACACGTCGTGGACAGCTCCTATGAGGACAGGGACTTTCAGATAGAAGTCACGGACAGGGTCGTGGAGGAGCTGGGCGCCGGAAACAAGGACATGATAATGGCATACAACAAGATGGATCTGGCGGATGAAAGACCACTCGACGTCAGCGGAGGTGAAGCCGTATATATATCGGCGAAGACGGGCGACGGTATGGATGAGCTGCTGGCGGCCATAAAGCGCGCCGTGTTCGGAAAGAGGAGACATGCAAGGCTCATGATACCGTACGATATGGGCGCGATAACATCTCATCTCTGTGAGAACGCCGAGATCATATCCATGGAGTATGAGCCCGATGGCACTGTGCTGGAAGGAAACTTCGAGCCTGACGACTTTGATAAGTACGAAAGATTCGTGATCGACGGGAAGGAATGAGTATGGAGCTGTACAAAACGGTGAGAAACGAAGCGGAAGCGGAGCAGACGGTGGAGCGGTCGAGATTCATCGCCCATGTGAGGCCTGTTTCCTCGAAGGAGGAAGCCGATGAGTTCATAGCTGCCGTGAAGAGCGAACACAGGGATGCGACCCACAATGTGCCGGCCATGGTGATAGGGGACAAGTCCCAGATACAGTGGGCCAGCGACGACGGAGAGCCTCAGGGTACGTCGGGAGCGCCCATAGTCCAGATGCTGGTGAGCGAAGGCGTAACGAACGTTGCCATAGTAGTCACCAGATATTTCGGCGGCATAAAGCTGGGAACCGGCGGACTGGTGAGGGCGTACACAGGCAGCGCGAAACTTGGACTGGAGGCCGCAGGTGTATGCAGCGTATGCGAGATGTGCTCCGTGAAGATCGTGATAGGATACGGTCATCTCGACAGGATCAGGAGCGTTGCGGCGGACGGCACGGAAGGCAGAGGAGACGCGCCGGCGTTTTCCATAGGAAATATAGATTACACCGACAAAGTGACCCTTGACGTGATAGCGGCGCCGGAGAACAGGGATGCCGTAATGGCAATGATAACCCATATAACGTCGGGTACGGCACAGGTTCTGGAGGAGAAAATAATTTTGGAAAAAGTATAGAAAGTCATTGACAGATCGATGCTCTTACTGTATAGTAAATAAATGTGTCAAGCAGAATAGTTTTGAGAACGTGGGCGCTTAGCTCAGCTGGGAGAGCATCTGCCTTACAAGCAGAGGGTCATAGGTTCGAGCCCTATAGCGCCCACCAATTATCT
>CASEFF010000070.1 GCA_949287115.1 uncultured Bacillota bacterium
CTCTATGCCGATCTTTCTCAGTATCGTGGACAGGTGGTTTGTTATCTGCTGGGTGCCGGCGCCTATGATTATCTGATCCGGCGAACACGACACGCCTCTCGACACGTACAGGTACCTCGATATCTCCGCCCGCAGGGCAGGCTCGCCTAAGGGGTCGCCTTCGAAGAACAGGGTCGGCGAATAGTCGTTTATGACGCGGTTGGCGCATTTCTTCCATCGGTTGAAGTCAAAACAGTCGGGGTCGTAGAGGAAAGGGGCCGGCGGTATCCTCATGGCATCGTCGGCGGAAAGGGGAGCCGGGGAGGACGCATCGCCGTCTGTGTCCCATTTTTCGTTCAGGTGTGAGAACACGCTGCTGACGTAGTATCCCGACTGGGCTCGGCTGTAGATGTATCCTTCCACCAGCAGCTGGTTGTAGCACTGTTCGATGGTGGTGACGCTGACGCCGGTGGATGCGGCCAGCGACCGCAGGGACGGCAGGCGCTCGCCTTCCGTTATCTCACCGCGCATTATAGCTGCCTTTATATGATCGTATATCTGAAGATAGTAGGGTTTTTTCCTGTTTTCGTCCAGTACCGGGATGAGTGCCTTCATCGTATGCCTCCTGACTGTAGTTATAAAAATAATTATTTTTGTATATTAAAATATATACAATCATCGTGTATCATAGTATAAAACAAACCAAAGCATTTGAAAAGAGGGATTTACGATGGAAACAAGATCTGCAACGTTCAGGATAGTGATGACGGCACTGATGATGTGCATCATAATGATAGCGACGATGTTCATAAGGGTGCCGATCCCCGGTACGCAGGGATATGTGCATCTGGGAGATGCGATGATATTCCTGTCCGTGCTGATACTGGGATGGAAGTACGGAGCCGTTGCCGCGGCCTTCGGCAGTATGCTGGCGGACGTGGTGGGAGGCTTTGCCATGTGGGCGCCGTGGTCCTTTGTCATAAAGGGCGTGATGGCGCTGATACTGGGTCTGATGGTCATGAAGTTTGCCGGAGACGGCAAGTCGGGCAGCGGAAGGTTCACCGCCGTGGAGATAGTGGCCATGATAATAGCCGGGGCTTTCATGGCGGCGGCATATTACGCGGCGGAAGGGATAATGTACGGCAGCTGGGTGGCTCCGCTCCTGGGGATACCGTGGAACATAGGCCAGTTCGCTGCGGGAATGGTGATAGCGGTGCTGATCAGCGCCGCGCTGCGAAAGACGCCGGCGGGATCCTATTTCGCATATCCCGCAAAGAGCGCAGCCGCAAGGTCGTGATGCAGCGTTCACGATGCAGCGGCGAGGTGTGATATGATGGTGCAGCATGGCGGTGCGACGGCGCGATGCATCATCGCGATGCAGCATTATGGCACGGAGAATACGTACGGGTCGATGAGGTCGGCCCGTATTTTCCGTTTGCGGTCAGTTTTCGGGAGAATAAGCGCCCGTATCGGTATGCACCGCCCGGGCACCCGGCGGCCCGTGATCCGCAGGCTGTTTCGTCAGGCGGGCGGCTGCGGCGGTTTTCGCGTCAAAGGCTTTTCAAGACAAGTCAAAAATGGTAAAATTAAAGGTAATTTGAAATTCATCGGAGAGAAACTCGGAGAAAAGGGAGATGGCAATGAATACGCTGAAAATAAGGGAAATGATACTGGAACCGGGAAGGCCGAAGGTAGCCGTCCCCATTGTGTCTGCCGATCCTAAGGAGATAATATCCGAATGTGAGAGCATAAAGAAGACGCCGTGTGACATCATAGAGTGGAGAGCCGATAAGTACATCGGCGCGATAGAAGATCCGGAGAAAGTCATCGACCAGAAGGATTTTTATCTCGATATAATGAAGATCATGGACGACATAAATTACATAGCGGACGGGACGCCTGTGATATTCACGGTAAGGAGCATATGGCAGGGCGGCAGCGCAGGTCTTTCGGAGGAACATCTGGCAGGGATAAGGGGCCTCATAGCCCAGTCGGGTCTGGCTGACCTGATAGATGTGGAGCTTGTCGGAGAGAACGGCATGATCGATGAAAGAGCGGTGTCGCGCCAGCTTGACGAGATACACAGTCACGGATGCAGGGCGATACTGTCACATCACGATTTTGAAAAGATGCCGTCGGCCGAAGAGATGGCGGCTGTCGTGAAGAAGATGCATGAAATGGGCGCAGATGTCTGCAAGTACGCGGCCATGGCATCGTCAAGGGAAGACGACGAGAGACTGCTCAAGACGACGGCGTTCCTGAGCAGGAGCGGTATCGGACCTCTCATCATGATAGCCATGGGAGAAAACGGCGTGCCGGCAAGGATAGCCGCCGGAAGGTACGGCTCGTGCGTGACCTTTGCATCGCTTAAGGGAGAGTCCGCGCCGGGACAGCCGGACATCTACACCATGGAAAAATGGCTGGACGATTACTACGGCGGAAAGGAAAGCTAAATGTCGGATTTTATCAGAGTCGAAGATCTGGTATATGAATATGTGAAGGGTGAGGACGGCACGTCGGTACGGGCTGTGGACGGCGTCAGCTTTTCCGTGGAGAAGGGGAGCTTCGCGGCGGTAATAGGGCAGAACGGATCGGGAAAATCCACCCTCGCAAAGAACATGAACGCGCTGCTCATCCCGACCAGCGGGAAGGTATTCGTCGACGGCCTCGACACTTCGGATCCTGCGAACGTCTGGGAGGTCAGAAAGCGCGTCGCCATGGTTTTCCAGAACCCGGACAATCAGATCGTGTCATCCATCGTGGAGGATGACGTGGCATTCGGTCCGGAAAATCTGGGGACGGATCCGGCGGAGATAAGGAGACGGGTGGATGAAGCGCTGACGGGCGTGGAGATGTACGATTTCAGGAAGAAAGCGCCCCATATGCTGTCGGGCGGCCAGAAGCAGAGGATCGCCATAGCGGGAGCCGTTGCCATGGAGCCCGAGTGCATCGTGTTCGACGAGCCGACCGCCATGCTGGACCCGCGCGGCCGCGCGGAGGTCCTTTCCGTCATAAAGGAGCTCAACGGGAAGGGGATCACGGTGCTGCTGATAACCCACTTCATGGAGGAAGCGGCTCAGGCGGACAGGATAATAGTCATGGACAGAGGCGTCAAGAAGATGGAGGGAACGCCGGCGGAGATATTCCGCCGCGCAGATGAGCTGAGGGCTCTCAGCCTCGACGTGCCTCCGGCCGTCGATATGGCCATGAGGCTTAAAGAGAGGGATATAGATATACCGGAAGGCATCTTGACGATAGATGATATGGTGGATTACTTATGTCGATAGAAGTTAGGGGACTCACACATATATACAGCGAGGGGCTGCCTCACGAATCCGTTGCGCTGCAAGACGTGTCGTTCGATGTGGACGACGGACAGATGGTGGGCATAATAGGCCATACGGGATCGGGAAAGTCAACGCTGGTGCAGCATCTCAACGGACTGCTGAAACCGAACTCGGGATCCATCGTGATAAACGGCACCGATATAACGGGAGACGGTGTCGTGATGAGGGATGTGAGAAAGAAGACGGGGCTGGTGTTCCAGTATCCCGAATATCAGCTGTTCGAGGAGACGTTGGCAAAAGACTTGTCCTTCGGGCCCA
>CASEFF010000071.1 GCA_949287115.1 uncultured Bacillota bacterium
ACTTTGCGCTGAATTTCGCCTCGGTAAACGGGTTCGTCGTCGGATCCGAGTCAAAGACGCTCCATCCCATGTTGATGCTGTACCTGTAGCCGTCGTATATGCTCTTCGGCGAGCTGTCTGGAACACCGATCGCATCGTTACCCATATACGTCCGCAGCGTGTTGAAGTTGACATTGCCTCTTCCGACATCACCCAGCACGCTTCCGCCTATCTTCCACACGTCGTGAGCCGAGTTGACCACGGTGATGACCTCCATTCCCGTATATGTCGCTCCCATGCAGTTCTCGAAGAAATCTCCGGTTCCCAGCAGATCGTCGGCGCCGCTTCCCGCAGTAAGCATATAGAAATCGAGCCCTCGATCCGACCAGTCCTCTCCCTTCGTATGATCCCCTGCCAGATGGAAACCCACCGCATGCGTCTGAGAAATAACATCGGCTACGGATTTTGCAGCCGTGACTCCGGCAGCCAGCATGCTGACGGTTCCCCAGAATCCCATGGCCGCAAGCGCCGTCAATGATGCAGGCAGCACCGATACGAAAGCCGCTATCGCCAGTACGCATATCGCGACTTCCACCACCAGTTCCACTACTGCCCAGATGGTATCCTTGTTGGCCTCGTACCAGTCCATGACCGCCTGGATGCCCTGACCCAGCGGCGTGCTCATGAACCAGTCGGCAGCCTCCTGCAGCACGCTCTGCCACCAGTTGCCGGCGGCCTCGGCCATGGATATGCCCTGGGTATAGCAGAAGCTGCCGGTACTGTAGGATATCCTTGAGGCCACGCGCTGATCGGCCTGCTGCGCTTCATCCCCGAAGGTTATCAGATCGTTTTTGAACGTCGTCAGCTTATCTATATTGTCTCCGATGTCGTTCTGCCTGCTGTAAAGCTCGCTGACCGCGGAGCCCAGATAGCTCCTGCCGGTTGATACTCCCTGGATCCTGCCTGCCATGCTCCCCAGATCGTTGACCCTGCTGTTCATCTGCCGGATCGTCGCGTCTATATTGAGTTCCAGCATGTTGAGCGTGCCGAAATTAACCACAAGTTCACTCATATGTCCTCACCACCTTTCTCCCCCATATTCAGCCTACACCAATGTCAGGCTCGCTCTCTCTCTTTCCCGTTCCCTCTCCTGACGGCGTCTTTCCTCTTCTTCCTCTATATCCCTTTTTATGGCATCCATCTCATTTTTTACGTACGATCTGGCATTGCTTATCCTGAAATCCGCCGCCGGCGATTTTTCACGCATCTGATAAAAATCTCCGGATGTTACTCCGTAATAATTCCCCTTCACCGCTTCACGAAGCAGTGCGTCCATACCGTCCAGCCCCTGATTGATACCGTTTATCTCCCAGTCTCCGTCCAGCAGGCTCTGCCTGTGCCCTGAAAGGGCGTAATATTTGGCCCACTCTGCCGCGATATTCATAATCCCTTCCTTTCCGCTATCCCTGCTGCAGACCTTCGCTCACCGAAGTGTCCCACTCCTCATAGCTTTCCTTGATAGCTTTCAGGTCATCGTATATCACGTTGAGGCTCTCTTCCTCGTCCTGAAGTTCCACCTTCAGTATCCTGTAAGCGTCCTGAAACGCGTTCTTGCCGCTGCCTTCCCACAGACCAAGCATAGTGTCCGAAGCCGCTATTATCTGTTCCTTGGAGCTGCGGAACGCGTCGCGCGCCTGAGAAATACGATCGAGGGCCTCCTGAAATCCGCCTGTGTCTATCCTTTCCACACTGCCCATGTGTCGATCCTCCTGTCTCTGATAGGAACATGAAGGCATGAAATGAGATCACACCTTCATGTTGTCCCGGCATTTCCCTTATGCGAGGGAAGCGCCCAGCTGTTCGTCCGTATCTTCCAGCGTCTGAGCCACTGTCGTGAGCTGCTGGCTGATTCCGTCCAGTACTTCCGGGAACTGGTTCAGAGTCTGCTCCATTTCAGCGTAGGAAATGAAGAACTGGTTCTGAGCAGCACCTTCCCATGTAGCCTCAAGGCTGTCTACTTCGTTTCTCAGGAAGCTGAGCGTCTCTCTGATCTCAGTTGCCTTTCCGGTGAACTTTGATGCCGAATCCCTAAGCTCTTCCGGTGTGATTGTAATTCTCTCTGCCATCGTTTTTACCTCCTTTGGTTCTCCGATATCTCCGGCTTTTCAATCTATCAAAAAACAGCGTTGCCGTTTTTTGCGTTATCAAAGGTCCGCAAGGACCGTCTTGACCTTGGTGACGTGGCTGCCGCGGAATATGTAGGCGTCGCCTTCTCTTATCGGCTTGCCGAATTCCTTCAGCTGCTTTGCCGTCACGTCACAGATCTTGATATTCTCCATGTCGTCGAATACGAGGAACTTCTTGTTTTCCTTGAGTACTTTAAGCGTCTCGGGAGTCTGGAACGTCACCTGCGTATTGTCCAGATTGCAGAATATCACCGCTGTCTTGAGGCTCTTCGCCTGCTTTATGAGCCCGGTCACCCTGATCTGCAGATCCTTGTCCTGAGCTATGGCGGCAGGCGCCGCCCCGTCATTTATGATCATCAGCACAAGAGGCAACTCTGCGAGGACTTCCTCCTGCTTTCTGTTCCTGTTCTCCACCAGCAGGTCCTTACGACGCTGCATTTCTTCGCTGACCTTGTCTATGATGAAGGTCATTCCTTCCTTTTCCGCCGTATATTCCCTGACGAAGCCCAGCTGATCGAGATCTTCCAGCTGTCTGCGGCTGTCGTCTGCTATGTAGGCGTCCGTCATGTTGTTGAATATGTCCGCCTTGAGGGACTCGAATATATATCTTATGAAGTTGGTTCTGCCCGACTTCTCCCTTCCGCTTATCGCCAGTGCTCCTATGGATGAAAGATCCATCATCTGATATTCCACCGAATCGTAGTCCAGACCTATCGGCATCCTGTATGATGTGCCGAACAGTTCCGGATCGTCCTTTCTTATGGCGGCGAGGGATATCACCTCCGGCACCTGCGGTATCGGTCTCACCTTCGCACCGGTATGAAGTCTCCTGTTTTCCGCGATGAATTCCTTCATGCGCTGCACCCGCTCTATCTCCTTTTCGCCCGGGAACGCCAGCGCCGTCTGGAATTCCAGTATCCTCCTGTCTATGACACAGAGTCCTCTTCCCGGTATCTCCTGCGGCTCCAGCCTGCACCTTTCCAGCAGATTGTTGTATTCCGACTTCTCGTTGCAGTGATACGCTATACGATTGCTGTAGTTGGCCAGCAGTCTGAATCCTATGGAGCTTGCCTGACTTCCCGTGACTATGAGGTTTATGCCTACGCTCTGCCCCTCTCTTGACAGGGACATCAGCGAATCTTCTATCCTGGCGTAATACTCGCGGAACACCGTGATGTTGTCTATCATCAGGACTATCTGCGGCAGATCGGTGAACCCGGCCTCCACATAGGCGCGGTACGTGCCTACTCCCTTGCCGGCGAATATGTCCTTTCTCTCCGCCACTCTAGACGCCAGCATCTTGAACAGGTTCCTCACCCGTTCCTCCTCCGTATAGAGGGCAACGCCTCCCACGTGAGCGGCGTCTTCGAACACCTTCAGCGCCATGTTCCCGCAGTCCACTATATAGATGTTGACTTCGGCCGGTGTGTAACGGCTTATCATCTGATACAGCATGGTCTGCAGCGCCGTAGTCTTTCCCGTCTGCGCCGCACCCATGACGTAGGTGTTTCCGTCCGATACGTTGAGCACGTACGTGCCCTGTCTCCTCTGCTGAGGATCGTCGAAATAGCCCAGCGGTACCGTGATGCCCTTCTGGAAAGAGCCCTCGTCCGCATCCAGCTCCGCCACCATGATCTGCTGCTCAAGAGGCGGCAGGCATATGTTCGGCAGCCTGCTTATGTGCTCTTCTTCGCAGTAATCGTGTATGTACTCCACTATCGCCCGGAGCTGGCTCTCTCCCTTATCGGATTCTCCGCCCTTCCTGTTCCGGAACACCAGCTCGCGCCTTCCCCAGAAGTTCACCGAATATATGGAATAATTCTTTACGTTGTCCTCGCCCGTCGGCACCTTGGCGCCGCTGTATGCCGACTGGAAGAGCTCGAATATCTCGTTGTTTCCCACCTGGAAGTATGCACGTCCCGGCTCTACTATCTCGGCGGCAAGGGGCGTCTTGATGACTTCCTTACTGTCTTCCTTCGTCTGCACCTTGAGACAGAGTCTGAACTTGGAGTTACTCCATATCTGATTGTCGACCACTCCCGAAGGTTTCTGGGTCGCCAGTATCAGATGCACGCCCAGCGTCCTTCCTATACGCGCCGCACTGATGATCTCCTTCATGAAGTCCGGATACTCCGCCTTAAGCTCGGCGAACTCGTCCACTATCATTATCAGATGCGGCATCGGCTCTTCCACTTTGCCGTTCTTGTACAGCTTGATATAGTCGTTTATATGGTTGACTCCGCTTCTTGAAAACACCTCCTGACGGTATACCAGCTCCGCCTTTATGGACAGGAGGGATCTGTTTATCTCCCTTCCGTCTATGTTGGTGATGGTGCCCATGAGGTGCGGCAGATCCGTAAACTGGTTCGCCATACCGCCGCCCTTGAAGTCTATGATCACGAATCCCACGTCGTAAGGGTGGTAGAGCGACGCCATGGAAAGCACGTATGTCTGGAGTATCTCGCTCTTTCCCGAGCCCGTCGTTCCCGCTACCAGACCGTGAGGGCCGTGAGCCTTGCCCTTGTCGCTTATATCGAGATTTACTATCTCGTTCTTACGCTTTACGCCCAGCGGCGCAGCCATGCTCTTGTATACCTTTGACTGCTTCCAGCGCTTTCCGAGATCCAGATCGTCCACGTTGGCTATGGAAAGCAGTTCGAACAGCGTGATGTTCTTCGTCAGCTCACTCTCCAGACTGACCTCATCCACATAGACGGCTCCCAGCCTTCTGGCAACGCTCGCTGCCACGTCCTGACCTATCTGCGGTATGAGGAAGTCTGATTTTATATGGCCGTTCTCCGTCTCCGTCACAAGTCCGCTGCGGCCGCCTCCGGAGAGGTGGATCATCCTCGTGCACCCTCTCGGCAGCAGCTCCTCGTACTCTTCGAGAAACACGAATGTGAATCCGTAAAGGATAGCGTCTTCGAAATACCTGGATATCGGATGCTTCTCTATCTTTTCCTTGTCCAGAACGAATATGACGAAGTGTACCGGGAATCTCTCGTTGTCCCTGCTCTTCAGGTTCTCCCTCTGCGACGCCACGTTGTAGAGGTATTCCAGCATGGAGTCCTGACTCTCCTCGTCGCACACGATGTTTCGCGTATTGAGCTCCTCGTTCGTCACGTTCCTGAGCCACCTCACCCATCGGAACTTCTCCGTATCGTCGTCTGCGAATATGTAAAACAGTTTTACTTCCTTGTAAAAATGTCTCAGCGCCAGATCCATCGTCATGTTCCTGACGGCGATCTCCAGTTCATCCCTGCCGCCCACTATGCCGACGCTGTTGGACGTCATCATGTCCACGATGATCGGCGCGTCATGGATAATCCTGTACTTTTCAGCCACCTGACGCGGAAGATCCGCTATGTCGTCATCTTCGTCTATGAACTCGGGCTGCTGGTACTTGACCTCGCACGCCGCCGTCACATCTCCCGTCCCCAGATAAACGTGGAGAAAATCCGGGTCCTTGACGCTCTTCTCGAAGAGCCTCTTGGAAAACATCCTCGCTTCCTCTATACTCTCTTCGATGGATTCCTGTATGAGCCGTCTCGTCTCCAGCTCCATGGCACGAAGACGCTGTATCTCCTCTTCCTTTCTCTCTATGTACTGCAGATAGAGACGCCTGCGCTTCTCTATCATTTCCCTGTACTCCCGCTTCTCGGAAACGAAGGACACCACCGACATTGCGGCTCCCACGCCCAGAGAACATGCGCTGAACAGCACGAAGGATCCTCCGCTGCCGCCCATGACTCCTCTCAGCACCACTATGAGCGCGATCATCACCAGCGACGGTATGAGCGCCACTACCAGATTCCTCTTGGGCTGCTGAGGCTTCGCCTCCGGCTGCTGCACCATGATCTCATCTTCCGGCAGTCTGTACTGTATTCTCGTGCTCCTGTAGAATTTCGGGTATTCGAGCTGACTTTCCTGCTCCTTTATATCCTCGAAGGAAAGTCCGTTGAGCAGCATGTTGGGCGACGGCGCCGTATATATCCTGCCGCCTCTTATGTAAAAGCTGTATCCTATTATGGAAAAGAAATCGTATTCGCCGATCTCCTTTTCTTCCTGTATCCTTATGCCGTTGACATATACCCCGTAACGCGTGTTGACATCACGGATCACGTATCTGTCTCCGCTGCGGCTCAGCACCATACGATCCTCACCCATCAGCTCGTCCTTTATGGTGATGTCGTTCTGCATCGCGCCGCCGATGCGGACTGTACTTCTGGAGCCTATGTCTATCGCTCTGCTGTACTGTTTGCCTTCCGACTCAAAGTCGATCATGAAGCTGATCCTGAACACTTCCTGACCGGAGGACTGATACTTGACCAGCACTTCGTCTCCGTGCCCCATCTCTCTGGAAGCCAGCTTCAGTATGTTGTCGGATGTTATGTAAAGGTTCTCCGAGCATCCCATATACCAGCTGTCCTCGCGCTTTTCCAGCATGATCTTCACGTCTTCAAAGAACAGCTCCTTGGAAAAACGGATCTCGCACCCTTTTACCGTTCCGATATACATGCCGGTCATATCGGGCGTCAGCTGTATTTCTTTGTATATTCTCTTGTTGGCTATCACTACTCTGTATTTTCTGCCGTCCATTTGACCTCGTCTCCTATATCACATGGATCACCGTGCCGTCACGGAGCCCGAACTCCTCCAGCGTCCTCGTCCCTCTGAGAAGGGCGATGGGATTCTCCGCTCTGAGAAAGC
>CASEFF010000072.1 GCA_949287115.1 uncultured Bacillota bacterium
TCGACATCTTTCGCTCCTTCTGAAGGTACTCTATGAAATCCTTCGTATACATTGACGTTCCTCCCATACTTTCTCTCATTCCGGCGGTCCTGGAATCCGGCCCCGGTTCCTGCAGGCATGCCGGATAATCCCGCCATCGCAAGCCCCTCCGGACGGTTTCTCCGGCACTTTCGCCATCGGATACCGCTCCTTTGCCGCCTCTTTCACCTCATTTTCCGTTCTTATCAAAGAGCTGTTCCTTCGCCATGAACAGCCCCGCCACCGTCTTCGCGTCTATGAGCTTTCCTCCCGACGCCAGCGCGCACGCCTCTTCGAAAGGCATCTCCACGATGTTTATCGCCTCGTCATCGTCGAGATCCTGCTCGCCCGCCGTAAGACCCGTCATGGCGTATATGTGTATCACTTCTTCCGAATATGCGACGCTGGTGTTTATCTTGCCGAGATACGTTATTTCCTTTGCGCTGTAGCCCGTCTCCTCTTTAAGCTCTCTTGCTGCCACCTGCGCCGGATCCGTTTCTCCCCTGTCTATCTTTCCCGCCGGGATCTCCAGCACCTTGCGCCCGCATGCATATCTGTACTGCTCCACCATCACGATGTCGCCGTCATCCTTCAGCGCCACTATGGCCACCGCTCCGTTGTGCTCTATGATCTCGCGGAAGGCCTGTCCCTTTACGGCAGTCACCCTGTCGCGTCTGACGTTGAGTATGGCGCCTTCGTATATCCGTTCGCTGTCTATCTTCTTTTCCTCAAAGATCATTTGCTTCCCTGTTCCTTCTCTTTTCCCATCTCTATAGACCTGTCGACGGCCGCCTGGAATCCTTCCTTCACATCATCCATGAAACCGTTGGCAAACAGCGTCTCAACCGCCTCTATAGTCGTGCCGTTGGGCGAGCAGACGTTTATCCTCAGCTGCTCCACCGACTCGTCGCTTTCCAGCACCATCTTCGCCGCTCCCAGCACCGACTGTGCCGCGAAAACGCGCGCCTTTTCCCTTTCCATACCGTTGGCCGCAGCAGCATCCATCAGCGCCTCTATGTACATGTACGTGTATGCCGGGCTGCTGCCGCTGACACCTATGACGCAGTCTATCAGGCTCTCGTCCACGTGCTCCGCCCTGCCGATGCCGGAAAATATCTCCGTCACCTCATCGAACAGGCTGTCGTCCACGTTGCCGTTCCTGCACATGGCTATCATGCCTTCTCTCACCTTTGCCGGCGTGTTGGGCATTATCCTCACGACCTTCGCATCTTTTCCCAGGTACCTCTCGATGACGCTTATGCCGACTCCCGCCGCCATGGAAACCACCGTCTTGCTGCTGTCGTAGGCTCCCGCGATCTCCTCCAGCACGCCCTCTATGACCTGCGGCTTTACGCCCAGTATCACCACGTTCGCCCTGCGGCAGAGGTCTGCCCCGCTTTCGCATATGGAAAGACCCGGGATGTCCTTTGTCATCCTGTCGCAAAGCTCGCCGTTCATATCAAAAGCCAGCAGCTCCTTACCGTCGGACTTTTCCGATGCGGCATAGCCCGAAAGTATGGCTCCGCCCATGTTTCCTATTCCTATGGATCCTATCGTTTTCATGATATCGTTCTCCGTATCGCTGTTTTACCGCGCTCCGAGGAAGAGAGTCCCCCTTCCCTTTCCTTCTATGCTGTCCTTTATTATATCATCGTTGGTGCCGTTCAGCAGTATCATCGGCATCCCGAATTTGTTGACGCGTGCCGCCGCCTCGATCTTCGTCTCGATGCCCCCCGTTCCGAAGGAGCTCTTCTTTCCTATGGAGATCGAGGATATCAGCTCTTCCGCATTGTTCACCGTCTCGATCAGCTGAGCGTCGTCGTTGTTCTTCGGATCCTTGTCGAAGACTCCGTCTATGTCGCTCAGCACGATCATCAGGTCCGCGTTCCACAGTATAGCCGCCAGCGCCGCCAGCGTGTCGTTGTCGCCTATCTTTATCTCCTCTACGCAGACCGTGTCGTTCTCGTTTATTATCGGTACCACGCCTTCATCTATCAGCGTGAACATTGTGTTCCTTATGTTGAGCGTACGCAGGTGATCGTTGAAGTCATCCCGCGTCAGCAGCATCTGAGCCACGTGGACGCCGTAGTCTGCGAACCTCTCCTTGTATGCCATCATCAGCTCCACCTGACCTATGGCGCACAGCGCCTGCTTGTAGTTCATGTCGCCGCGTCTGCTCCACTTGTTTATGGCTCCGACTCCGCATATACCGGCTCCCGACGATACCATCATGACCTGTTTGCCCATTCCCAGCAGCAGGTTCACCTGCTCCACTATGTTGTCTGTGACGCTCCTGTTGACGGTACCGTCCTTTGCCGACAACACGTTGCTGCCTATCTTTATAACGATCTTCCTGCTTTCCAGTATACAGTTTTTCAGTTGCTCCATCTTCTATCCGTTTCCTCCCGCTACCTCATGTCGACTAAAAAATTATACAACAAATAGGCTCCATCGACAAGGGAGGGGGGATAAAGAATTTGACGGCGGACCATGTTTTTCGAAGGATAATACGATTTTTTTCCACTTTCACTTGCTTTTTATTCTAAGGTAAGTTACAATTTAAATGAGGTTATCCCCCTGATAACCTCATTAATCTCTAATCCCAATACCCCTTTTAACAAAAGAGACCGCAAGGTCTCTTTTGTTTTTATGATCTGCCAGCTTGTGCCCGCAAGGGTGAGCCTCCGACTCTGCGCGCAGATCAAACGCCAAAATTGCGCGTCTTTAGCCGCAGTGCAATTTTTCTGCGAGCATGATCTGCCGGCTTGTGCCCGCAAGGGTGAGTCTCTGACTCTGCGCGCGGGCCGACGATTTCGCGCTTTCCCCTTTATTTTCTCCCCTCCCCTTGTTATACTATTACCATGAGACATCTGACGATGAGATACGACGGGCCCGTTTATTCGAGCAACATATACGATTCATACTTCCGGGGGCTGCGGACAGGCGTTCTCGACATAGAGACGACCGGCCTTGAGCCGTCGCGCTGCAGATTCATCCTGGGAGGACTTCTCGACATGCAGACGGGAACGCTCCACCAAATCTTTGCCGAAGACAGGAGCGAGGAACGCGAGGCTCTCGAAGCCTTTGTCTCCCTTGTGGAAGACCTCGACATGGTCATAACATACAACGGCAGGCACTTCGACATGCCGTTCATAAACAGGCGCCTTGCGGCATTTTCCAAAGGCCCCTGCAGGCCGTACGATCTCGACATCTATCAGGTTCTCAACGGACATTCCCCCATCAGGAAGTTCGTACCCAACCTCAAACAGAAGACCGTGGAAAACTACATGGGTCTCTGGCAGAGCAGGACCGACGAGATCTCCGGAGCGGAGAGCGTGGAGCTTTACGAAAGATACGAAAAGACGGGCGATGAGGATCTTGCCCGCAGAATACTGCTCCACAACAGCGACGACGTGATCCAGCTGACACGTCTGCTGCCTGTGCTGGGCAAGGCGGATCTTCACAGAGCCATGTATCACATGGGCTTTCCCGCAGGCCCTCTGACGGTGGAGAGGATCGATATAGTATCGGGCACCCTCACCGTGTCGGGGACGCAGCGCGGCATAGCTGCCGATTACATGAGCTTTGCCGTAGACGGCCGCGCCGCCGAGATACGTCTCGACAGCCGGACTTCGGACTTTTACATGAAATTCCCGGTCATAAGGGACTCCGGTATCGCCGTCGTCGATCTGCTGGCCACAGGCCTTGATGCGGATGAATTCGACATATACCCCGACAGCGGCAGCGGATTCCTCGTCGTCGAGGATCACGGTGATAAAAAATACATGGAAATAAATCACTTCGTCAGATCATTTATCAGATCGTTCATAGACGATCTATAGGAAAGGAAATTGATATGGATTTTATCGACAGTATACGAAAAGTCAAGGAAGACAGCTTTGCCATGGCATCCCTGTCCGAAGACACGAGAAACAACGCCCTTGAGGCTATGGCCAAGGCTCTTGATGCAAACAAGGCCGCCATATTCGAAGCCAACGGCAAGGACCTTGCAGATGCCGAAAAAAACGCCCTGCCTCAGCCGATAATAAACAGGCTGAAGTTCGACGCCAAAAAGCTGGCCACGTGTATATCGGGAATATACGATCTGATAGATCTTGAGGATCCCCTTTTCAAGGATCTGCTAAAACGTGAGCTGGACAGGGATCTCGTCCTGACGAAGACGACCTGCCCTATCGGCGTCATCGGCGTCATATTCGAGTCGAGACCCGACGCCCTGGTGCAGATAGCTTCCCTCTGCGTAAAGAGCGGCAACTGCATAATCCTAAAGGGCGGCAGCGAAGCGAAGAACACCAACAGAGCGCTGTTTGACGTCATTTACAAAGCCTGCACAGATGCCGGCCTTCCCGATAACTTCGCCGTACTCATCGAGGACCGCGCGGAGATAAGCGAACTGCTCAAGTGCCACGACTACGTCGATCTGCTGATACCGCGCGGCTCCAACCAGTTCGTGCAGTACATAATGGATAATTCAAAGATCCCTGTCATGGGACATGCCGACGGCATATGTCACGTATACGTAGACGGCGCCGCCGATATAGAAAAGGCAATACCTGTAATCATAGACTCCAAGACCCAGTACGTGGCCGCATGCAACGCGGCGGAGACGTTGCTGGTCCACAAGGATATCGCCGATGTGCTGCTGCCTCATCTTGCCGA
>CASEFF010000073.1 GCA_949287115.1 uncultured Bacillota bacterium
CCCTCGATACGCCCTTGTTGATGGCGTCGATGCAGTTCTCTATCTTAGGCAGCATCCCGCCCGATATTATGCCCTGCTCTATCAGCTCCTTCGCCTCGCCGGTGTAAAGCTCCGATATCACCGATTCCGGATCCTTCGGATCCATGCGCACGCCTTCGACGTCCGAAAGGTACGCCAGCTTTTCCGCCTTGAGAGCGGTCGCTATGGCGCTGGCCGCCTCATCGGCGTTTATGTTGTACGACACTCCGTCTTCGTCAATGCCTATCGGGAAAACCACCGGCAGGAAGTCCTTTTCCATGAGGTCTTTCAGGATCTTCGGATCGACCTTCGTCACATCGCCGACGAAACCTATGTCCTGCCCGTCTGAAAGCTTTTTCTTCACCCGCAGCAGTCCGCCGTCCTGTCCGCTTATGCCTGCCGCCTTGATGCCGAGAGCCTGTATCTTCGTCACGAGATCCTTGTTGACCTTGGCCAGCACCATTTCCGCCAGCTCCATCGTCTCTTCGTCGGTCACCCTGAGGCCGTTGACGAACCTCGTTTTCATGCCCACCTTGTCCACCCATCGGCTTATCTCCTTGCCGCCGCCGTGAACGATTATAGGCTTGAATCCTATGAGCTTCAGCAGAGCCACGTCCTCTATGACGTATTCCTTGAGCTCCTCGTCTATCATTGCGCTGCCGCCGTATTTCACGACTATTATCTTCTTGCTGAAACGCTGTATATAAGGCAGCGCTTCTATCAGCACTTCCGCTTTATCGAGATATTTCTGACTTACCATCCTTAACTCCTGTAATCTCCGTTTATCTTTACATAATCATACGTAAGGTCGCAGCCCCACGCCACGGCGCTGCCGCTGCCCTGATGCATATCCACCGATATGGTTATCTCCTCTTCCGCAAGGATCTTAGACGCCTCTTCTTCGCTGTATTCCTTATGTCTCGATCCCCTGCAGACTTCGACCATGCCTGCGGCCGAGCTCATATCCACGTCTACGTTCTCAGTCGAAAAATCCCCCGGCGCATACCCTATGGCGCACAGCACTCTGCCCCAGTTGGCATCGGCACCGAACATGGCCGCTTTCAGCAGATCCGACGCTATCACCGACTTGCTTATCGCGCGGGCCTGCTTATCATCCGCAGCGCCGCTCACGCGACATTCTATCAGCTTCGTGGCGCCTTCGCCGTCCCTCGCCAACTTCTTTGCAAGATACGTCGTCACTTCCGAAAGGGCGGCTCTGAACACGTCAAGCGCCTCGCCTTCTCCGTCTATCGTGTCGTTTCCCGCCAGCCCGTTTGCCAGCACCACCACCATGTCGTTCGTCGACGTGTCCCCGTCGACGCATATCTGATTGTAGCTGGTCTTCACATCTTCCTTCAGCACAGCGTCCAGAAGCTCCGGAGTTATGTCCGCGTCCGTCGTTATGAACGACAGCATCGTCGCCATGTTGGGGTTTATCATGCCGCTGCCCTTGGCTATGCCGCCTATGTGACACGTCTTATCTCCTATTTGAAATTCCACGGCCACCTCTTTAGGCACCGTATCGGTCGTCATGATCGCTTCCGCAGCCTCCGCCGAGCCGCCATGTCTCAGCTTCGCCGCCAGTTCCGGCATGCCCTTTTCAAAAGGCTTTATGGACAGCTCCTGACCTATGACTCCCGTGGAGCACACGACGATGTCCTCCGCCTTCACTCCAAGGCTGTCCGCCGCCAGCGCGCACGTTTCTCTGGCTATCTCCTCGCCGTTCGGCGCACACGTGTTGGCGTTGCCGCTGTTGCATATTATGGCGATGGCTCTGCCGTCGGCTATGTTACCCTTCGTGACTTTCAGGGGAGCTCCCTTCACCTTGTTCGTGGTGTAAACGGCCGCCGCGCTGCACATGACGTCGCCGGCTATGAGGGCCAGATCCTTTTTATCGCTGACGCCCTTTATACCGCAGGCGACACCTGCCGCCCTGAAGCCTTTCGGCGCACAAACGCCTCCGTCTATATATCTGATATCATTTCCCGACATCTATATCAATCCTTTCGTTTCCTCTATACCCAGCATTATGTTCATGTTCTGCACCGCCGCGCCGGACGCGCCCTTTCCCAGGTTGTCGTATACGGCAACCAGCAGTATATTGTCATCGCTTCCCTCAACGGCTATTTCCAGCCTGTTGGTGCCCGAAAGCTGCCCTGCGGCGATGAATCCTCCGTCGTCTATGGAATCCTTCACCGTTACGAGAGGCTGTCCTTCGTAGTACTCCTTCATGACCTTTTCGACATCTTCCCTTCCGGCTCCCGCGATCCTGACGGGAACCGTCACCTCCATGCCGCTGTAGTAGTCCGCCACAACCGGCATGAACGCCGGCGCCTGCGATATACCTGTCGCCGCCACTATCTCCGGCAGATGTTTGTGTCCCTGAGCTATTCCGTACTGTCTCGGGCTGCACAGTATATCCTGCTGCCCCATATTGCCCCGCACCCGCTCATCGCTCTCATACTGAGCGATCATCTTCTTTCCGCCTCCGCTGTATCCCGTCAGCGAAAAGGCGCATATATGCTCGTCGGCAGCCATGAGTCCCGCTTCAAGGAGCGGCTTTATCAGCAGTATCACTCCCGTGGCGTGACATCCGGGAACCGCCACCCTGTTGCTGTTCTTTATCAGCTCGCGCTGATTCGGTGTAAGCTCCGGCATGCCGTATACCCATTCGGGGTTCGTCCTGTGAGCCGTAGACGTATCGAGTATCCTGCACTCCTTAGGTGCCGCCGCAGCTATCTCGCGGGCCGCCACGTCGGGAAGGCACAGGAACGAAACGTCGGCCTTCTTTATCATGGCCAGCCTCTCATCCGGATCCTTACGCTTCCCCTGATCTATGCTGATGACGTCGATATCCTCGCGCTTTTGGAAATACTGATGTATCTTCAGCCCGGTCGTGCCCTCGGCGCCATCTATAAAAACCTTGTACTTCATTTGTCATTGCCTCCGGTCATCATTTTGAATTTTTATTAGTCGTTTGGCATATTTATTCACCACGGATTCTATGATACACCAGCAACAGGCAAATTTCAATACATTTTTTGTATGTTGCGTCGTTTCTTTTTAAGATGAAACCAGCCCGCCTCACCGGTATTTCCGATGAGGCGGGCTGCTATATGCGTTTTTTCTCATGTGTTGTAAATTTTTGCCATCAGTTTTATACGTTTTCTTCGAATACATCCGAATTTAAGTATAAACAAAATAGCTTGCTGTCTTTTCCGGCGCATATTTTTATACGTTTTTATCGCTATAAGCATGAAAACCGTATAAAAATCCGGATCTGACGGCCATTACGGCTCCTCCTGCCGAAAATTTTTATACTTAAAAGCTCAGATTTTTATCCTTTAAGTATAAAACCGGCCTTACCGGCCCTCTGGCCTTGTGCCGACCCTCCAGCGGCCTTGCGGCGGCCTTCTGCCACCGTTTGCTACATCACGAAGCCGCACACTATGTATCCGATAAAGCTGATGCCGGTGACTATGCCTATGTACGGCAACTGCGCCACGGCGTAGTCCACGTTGTTTATCCTGCATGCCGAAGCCGACAGCAGTGTAACATCAGAATAGAAGCAGGCCTGTGCTCCGAAGCACGCTGCCGAGATTATGGCTCCCAGCGTGAGCGGTATGCTGGCTCCGCACGCCGCTGCCATCGGCAGTATTATCGGTGTGCAGACGGCAGGAACGCTCCAGATATTTCCCGTAGCGAAGCATACGAGACCGATGAGTATGACGGAGATGGCCGGCAGCCATTCCGCACTCATGTACGGTCCTGCAACGTCTATAAGATAATCGGGAAGTCCTATCAGATCTATGGAATCTCTGTAGAAGCGCGACGTTACCAGCACCACTGCGATAAACAGCATATCTTCAAGGCCTGTGTAG
>CASEFF010000074.1 GCA_949287115.1 uncultured Bacillota bacterium
AACGTCGCCGATGCCGTGGAGAGCACGGTGGAGACGCTGAGACCGCTGGCAGGACAGAAGAACATAGAGATACAGACGGAGCTGGACAGTGATATGATGATCAGCGGGTCTGTGGACAGGTTCCGTCAGATGATGGTGAACCTGATAGAAAACGCCATAAAGTATTCCGACGAGGGCGGACACGTACTGATAAGAGCCTTTTACGAGGACGGGCGCAGGATAGTGAGCGTGAAGGACGAGGGAATAGGTATAGCTCCAGAGCATCACGACCGGCTGTTCGAGAGGTTTTACCGTGTCGACAAGTCCAGATCGAAAAAGGCCGGAGGAACAGGCCTCGGACTTTCCATAGTGAAGCACATAGCGGTGCTGTTGGGAGCGGGACTGAAGGTGGAGAGCCGCGTCGGAGAGGGTTCCGAGTTTTTTGTCATATTCGAGAAGGAGGAGTAAGCTATAGCGAAGTAAGCAGAAAGGAGTAGCCGGTTGCATCTTGATTATCTGATTTCCGATCTTGCGCTGATACTGATATCAGCAGGCGTTGTAACGTTGATATTTAAAAAGGTGAAACTGCCGATAGTACTGGGATACATAGTGGCGGGCTTTCTCATAAGCCCGTATTTCACATACCTGCCTACGGTAGTCGAGTCGGACGATATACATGTATGGGCAAACATCGGAGTCGTCTTCCTGATGTTCGGCCTCGGTCTGGAGTTCAGCTTCAAAAAGCTGGCTACAGTCGGAGGCAGTGCCTTCATAATAGCCATAACGGTCATGGGAGCCATGGTGCTGATAGGCACGGGAGTGGGATATCTCCTCGGCTGGGACAAGATGGACTGCGTCTTCCTCGGCTGTATGATATCCATGTCGTCCACCATGATAATCCTTAAGGCTTACGAGGAATATGATCTCAAACGTGAAAAGTTCGCCCAGCTCATACTGGGCACACTCGTCATAGAGGATATAGTGGGTATAATGATGATGATAGTGCTGACGACCGTGTCGGTCAGCCAGAACGTGTCGGGAGCCGCCATGTTTGGCGAGATCGGCATGATGCTCATGTATCTGGTGATATGGCTGCTTCTGGGGATATATCTCATACCGACGCTGTTAAAGCGTGCGTCTAAGCTGATGAACGACGAGATGATGCTGATAGTGTCCCTTGCCATATGTCTCGGCATGGTGGTCATAGCCAATTTCATCGGATTTTCCGAGGCGCTGGGAGCGTTTATGGCGGGCTCCATACTGGCGGGGACGGTCAGAGCGGGCTACATAGAAAGGCTCGTGAAACCGATAAAGGACCTTTTCGGAGCCATATTCTTCGTATCGGTGGGCATGATGATAGATCCTCATCTGCTGGTGGAATACATAGGACCGATACTCATCATAACGGTAGTGACGATATTCGGTCAGATGACCTTTGCAACCATCGGCATACTGCTTTCGGGACAGTCCCTAAACACAGCCATAAGGGGCGGATTCAGCATGGTGCAGATAGGTGAGTTCTCGTTTATCATCGCCACTTTGGGAACGGGCCTCGGTGTCATAAGCGAGTTTCTCTATCCCGTTGTGGTCTGTGTGTCTGTCATAACGACGTTCACGACGCCGGTGTTCATAAAGAACTCCGAGAAGGTGTTCAGGCTGATAGACGATAAGATGCCGGACGGCCTGTGGGTTTTCATAAAGAGGAACACGTCGGAGAACAGGAGCAGCAAGGACAGAGACGAGGACTGGGCGGAATACATGAAGCGGGTACTGTTCCGTACCGTACTGTGCTCCATAGTGCTGTACATAATATACTGGCTGGGAACGAGCCGCCTTGGTGACATAGTTGCGCGTTACCTCAATTCCGATCTGCTGGTGGATATAGTGACAGCAGTCATAATATGTGCGGTGATGGTGCCTTTCGTCAGCATGATGCACGGGAGGAACGATGTGCTGTTTTCGAAACTGTGGCTGAAACAGCGTTCCAACAGGCTGCCGCTGCTGACCCTCAGGGCTGCACGTGTGCTGATAGCCGGGTGTTTCGTCGCTCTGGTGCTGAGAAAGATATTCAACATACCGTTCATAATACTGTTCCTCATCGCTCTTGCCTACGTGATACTGATAGTGAGATCCGAGTACATAAAAGGCATGACCATAAATATGGAGATGCACTTCATGGGTAACTTCTCGGAAAGAACGCTGGCGAGGCAGAAGAAGGAAAGAGGAGAAAAGGGCGATTATCACTGGCTCAATGAAAAACTGTTCGTCGCGGAGTTTCAGGTAACAGACGAAGTGGAAAACAAGACCATATTTGATTTTACCAATCACAGGAGTTTCAGGGTAACGATAATAAAGATAATAAGAGGAGAAAAGATCATAAACCTTCCTACTGCCGACGAAAAGGTAATGGAGGGAGATATACTCCATATGCTGGGAACGGAAGCGGAGATAGATGCATGTACCATGCTGCTGGAAAAGGCCGAGTGGATAGAATACACCGACAGGGATGACATGATCCTGAAGGATTATATATACGGACAGCCGTTCTACGGCATAGAGGCGGAAAAACAGCTCATATGCTGCCCAATAAAGATAGAAGCCAAATCGGAGTTCAGCAGGAAATCCATAAAGAATTCCAAGATGAGGCAGAAATACAGGGGCACCATAATAGGCATAGAGAGGGGAGATCTCACCATAATAAAGCCTAACGTGGAGACCATAATACAGCCGGGAGACATGATATGGGTGCTTGGAGGAAAGTACATGGCCGACTCTCTCGTCAAGGGCAAAGTGCTGGATGAGCCCGATCTATAGTATGACAGCGAGATATGTAAAAGACGCGCCGCATGTGGTAACATGCGGTGCGCCGGTGTTTTTTGCAGATTGTCATATGGCTCTGTGATCAGAGCTTTTTCACGAAGAGGGCGCGTATGGCGTTGAGGACCGCTATGATCATCACGCCGACGTCGGCGAATATGGCCAGCCACATATTGGCTATGCCGAGAGCGCCCAGTACTAGGCAGATCAGTTTTATGCCGATGGCGAACACGATGTTCTCGTAAACTATCCTCAGGCACTTGCGCGAGATCCTTATTGCTTTGGAAATGCTCAGAGGGTCGTCGTCCATCAGCACGATGTCCGCCGCCTCTATGGCAGCGTCGGAGCCCATGGCTCCCATGGCTATGCCTATGTCCGCGCGGCTCAGAACGGGCGCATCGTTTATGCCGTCGCCGACGAAAGCCAGCTTCGCTTTTTCGGGCTTTTGCTTCATGACTTCCTCGACTTTGTCCACTTTATCGGCAGGCAGCAGCTGGCTGTAGACTTCGTCTATGCCGAGGTTATCGGCAACCTGTTTTGCCACGCTGTCGATATCGCCCGTGAGCATAACGGTCCTGCGCACGCCGGACGCTTTGAGGGCTTTTATGGCTTCTGCGGAAGTGGCTTTTATAACGTCGGATATGACGATATGGCCTGCGTATTTCCCGGCGATGGCCATGTGGATGACGGTGCCGATGCTGTGGCAGTCCATATACGGTATGCCGAGGCGATCCATCAGCCTGCTGTTGCCTGCGGCCACTTCGATGCCGTCGACTCTGGCGATGACACCGTTGCCGCTTATCTCACGTACGTCGGTGACGCGGCTGCGATCGATCTCTCTGCCGTATGCCCGCTGCAGGCTCTTGCTTATGGGATGTGATGATGCGCTTTCGGCCAGCGCAGCGTATTCTATGAGCTTGGCTTCGTCCATGTCGCTGTGATGTATGTCGTTCACCTCGAAAACTCCTTCGGTGAGGGTCCCCGTCTTGTCGAACATCACGATCTTCGTCTTTGAAAGGGTCTCAAGATAGTTGGAGCCTTTCACCAACACGCCGGCCTTGCTGGCGCCGCCTATCCCGGCGAAGAATGAGAGGGGGATACTGATGACGAGAGCGCACGGGCAGGATATCACAAGGAACGTAAGAGCCCTGTATATCCACTGATCCCATTGGGCGTCCAGCCCCATGCCCATGATCCGTACGAGAGGCGGCAATACGGCCAGAGCCAGAGCAGCCGCGCAAACGACAGGCGTGTAGATGCGTGCGAACCGTGATATGAAGTTTTCCGATCTCGATTTGCGGGAGCTGGCATTCTCAACAAGATCCAGGATCTTCGATACGGTGGACTCACCGAATTCCCTCGTCGTCCTTACCTTCAAAAGTCCGGTCATGTTTACACATCCGCTGGTGATCTCATCGCCTGCCTCCACGTCACGCGGCAGGCTCTCGCCTGTCAGCGCGGACGTGTTCAGGCTTGAAGAGCCTTCGACGACGATACCGTCGATAGGAACCTTTTCTCCCGGCTGCACGACTATGATGCTGCCGCTGACCACCTCATCGGGATCGACTTTCTCGAGCCTCCCGTCGTTTTCCACGTTGGCGTAGTCGGGCCGTATATCCATGAGCTCGCTGATGTTCCTGCGGCTCCTGCCGACCGCGTAGCTCTGGAACCATTCGCCTACCTGATAAAAGAGCATGACGGCGATGGCTTCCGTGTAGTCGTTGCTGCGGTCGTAGAGGGCGAGGGCTATGGCTCCCACGGTGGCTATGGCCATGAGAAAGCTTTCATCAAATATCTGGCGGTTCCTGATGCCCTTGATGGCTTTTATCAGGATATCGTATCCTATTATCAGATAATCGATGAGATAAAGGGCCAGAAGGGCAAAGTATGCCGGCATCGATATCTCCGGACCGGCAAAGATTGGGATAGCCGCGGGTACGAGCTGCAATGCCAGAAGCAGCACCGTGGCTGCAAGGATGCGCCCCAGAGTTTTTTTCTGTTTTTTTGTCATATGATTGTTCTTTGTGCTGCCCCATATCAGCAGGCCTGCGGCCATTGCGATCAATACGGCGAGCAGAACGTTTACGATGATTTCCTGCATGTTATCGAACCTCCGTGCCGGTCGTGATGTCTAGAGATAGATCTCACAGTCGTCTTCGACTTTTTTACAGTTTTTGCGCACCTGCTGCATGACTTCGGCGGGATCCTGTCCGTCTTCGAACTCCACGTTCATCTTAAGTGTCATGAAATTCACCGTGGCGTCCTTTACTCCCTCGGTTTTCTGAGCGGCTGTCTCCATCTTGTTGGCGCAGTTGGCGCAGTCCACTTCTATCTTATATGTCTTTTTCATTTTTGTGCTCCTTTCGACGCTATTGATTAAATGATTGTTTAATTGTTTATTCATAGTATAAAACCAAAAGCGCGTGATGTCAATACGCTTATGAGATTTATTTTTGAAACAGCCCGGTGAGCCGTGGTGTTTCATATATCTTGCGCGTTTGACCGGATGATATTATAATTGTAGATGCGGGCGCATAAAAACCGCCGGTATAAGAAATTCGAAAGGGGAGATCGCCATGTCAGGTGTTTTGCTGCCTCACGATCACGGGCAGGCCATAGAGAGGGAACCGGAGAATATGCCGGGAGAAGAGGATTTTCAGATAGTTTCCGACATATTCAAACAGCTTTGCGACAGGAGCCGTATAAGGATATTCTGGCTGCTGTGTCACTGCGAGGAATGTGTGATCAATATAGCGGCCATAGTCGGCATGACCAGCCCTGCGGTCTCGCATCATCTACGTCAGCTGAAAAGCAGCGGACTTATCGTGAGCCGAAGGGACGGGAAGGAAGTTTACTATAAGGCTGCCGATACCGAACAGGCCCAGTTACTGCATAAGATGATAGAAAAGATGATGGAAATATCGTGTCCGACTGCCGAATGACGGCTGATAGTTGACGGCTGACGGCTGATGTCGGGAACGGGAGTTTACAGAAAAAAACATGGCATATGCGTGATGCACGTGCCATGTTCGTTTTTTTGTTTTACTGCTTTAGATCGGTTGCCGTCAGCGCCGTCAACATGGAAGCTTTTTCAGCGGCTCGATCTCCGGTATAAGTTCGACGAATACGTCCTGATATTCCGGTTTGAGCTTCGCGACGATCTCGTCGTGAGCCTTTTTCAGTGCGCTGATGCTCAGCATATCGTCTTTCTGTGTGATATACACGTCTATCCAGACTTTTCTTCCCGTCTTTACGACGTCGAGAAAGTCGATGTAAAGATCGTATTTGCTGAGGGTGTCGTTCGTCTCGGCTCTGATGTGATCCATGACTTCTTCCTTCGGAGCCAGCAGTATAAGGCTCTTCACCGCGTCCCATATCATCGTGATAGGTTCCTTTGCAAGAATCAGCGCCATGAATATGGCTATTGCCGGGTCTATGTAAGGAACTACGAAGGACAATGGCGTGAACTGCAGCAGTAGCTGTATGACGAATGCCAGACCTACGCCGCCTGTACTGTAGGCATCGAGTTTCCATATGTAGAGCTCGGCGCTTACCGTAGGCGATGAAAAATGCTTGTTCATGTTTCTCAGGACGATATACATGGTTACGCACGATACCGAGATGAAAAGCTCGAACGCAGCTACCGCTCCGGCATTGACTATGTGCCCGCCTTCAAGTATGAGCTGGACGCTGTCCGTGAGGAGCTGTATGTCCAGAAACAGCAAAAGACCGCACTTTATGATTATGAAAAGTGATTCTATCTGTGCAAAACCATATGGCCATCTCTCTGTTACGGGTTTGTACAGCTTGGGAACGAGTATCATGAACGGCCCAAGCATTGCCAGATCCACCAGATCGTAAACGCAGTCCATCAGAACTGCCTGCGAGTGTGTGAAGAAGGCGGCAAGACATTCCGATAAGAGGAACAATGTGCTGCCTATAAAAGAAATCCTTAAAATTTTGTTTTCCGATTTGAGTTGTTGCTTCTTTAAATTTTGTTGTTGTTCTAAATTAAGATCCTGTGACATTAAACTGTCATCCACAATTTCACTCCTTTCAATATTATTATACACCTGAAAAATATGATAGTTTTGCTGTGCTGCGGTACTTGTTTGCTCGAGGGCGGGCGAAATTTGCGATATATGCATCATATATCGTAACACTTGAGCATATATCGGTTAAGGTACATGGCTTTGATACTATTGTACTATTGAAAAAAGTCTGAATAATGATAAGATTAAGTAAAAAGAGATGGCGGACTTGCAAAACAGAGGCACGATAAGGGCATCTCAAGACGGTTTAAGGAAAAGGAGATGTAATAACA
>CASEFF010000075.1 GCA_949287115.1 uncultured Bacillota bacterium
AAAAAAAGAAAAAACGTATTGACAAATGCCTCAACAAATGGTAAGTTATATCTAACATAGTTAGTAATTATTAACTAACCGATCGCTGACTTCGTCGGATGTATAAACAGGGGGAAAATATGAACATAAACGACGCCAACATAGGAGAGACTTATATAGTGGAAGATATACAGACGGATGATGAGGATCTTAAGGCATTCCTGTTTTCTCTGGGATGTTACAGCGGTGAACCGATAACGGTCATAGCACATCGCAGGGGAGGATGCACTGTATCGATAAAAGACGGGAGATATAACATAGACGATATGATATCGGGCTCCGTAGTAATAAGAAAGCAGTAAAAATAGTGATAGCTATCACTATTTTTTTGAGGACATAGGTTAGCTATAAATAACCGTATGCGGATTTTATAAGATAACTGATAAACCAATGCACAAAAGGAGAGACAGGAGGATTTTATGAGAATTGCTTTTGCCGGCAATCCCAACAGCGGCAAGACCACGATGTACAATGCGCTGACGGGGCAGAACGAGAGGGTAGGTAACTGGGCCGGGGTTACCATAGGCAGGAAGGAGAGTCCGATAAAGAATGATTATCACGGATGTAGCGAGGAGCTGATCGCCGTGGATCTTCCGGGCGCTTATTCCATGTCTCCATTCACACCTGAAGAGAGTATAACGAGCGGATACGTAAGAGATGAGAAGCCGGACGTGATCATCAATATCGTGGATGCCACAAACCTGAGCAGGAGTCTGTTTTTCACGACGCAGCTGCTGGAACTGGGGATCCCGGTGGTCGTGGCTCTGAACAAGAGCGATATCAACGAAAAGATGAACACGCAGATCGATACGAAAACGCTGTCGGAAAGGCTCAACTGCCCTGTGATAAAGACGGTGTCCACATCTTCCGCAAACAACGGACTAAGGGATGTGGTGAATGCGGCTGTGGAGCGTTCGGGCAACGGTCAGAAGGCGCCTTACATTCAGGCCGACATAGATCTTCACGATAAGACGGCCGTAGAGGCTGAGGACAGAAAACTTTTTGACTTTGTAAACAGTATAGTGAAAGAAGTGGAGAAACGACAGGTTCTGACGAAGGAAAGAAATTCCCACGATACGTTGGATGCAATATTGACGAACAAAGTGTCGGGTATCGTGATATTCGCGGCTGTGATGATAGCCGTGTTCTGGATATCGCAGTCGTGGCTGGGACCACTGATCGCAGACTGGCTCGTCGGCTGGATCGAAACGTTCCAGGGCTGGGTAGCAGGTCAGCTGGAGAACGCGGCGCCGATACTTCAGGCGATACTGGCAGACGGTATAGTAGGCGGTGTAGGAGCAGTAGTGGGCTTCCTGCCGCTCGTAATGGTGATGTATTTCCTCATAGCCATACTGGAGGACTGCGGATACATGGCACGTGTGAGCGTCGTGATGGATCCGATATTCAAGAGAGTGGGACTTTCGGGTAAAGCCATAATACCTATCATAATAGGTACGGGATGCGGCATACCGGGAATCATGGCGTGCCGTACCATACGCGATGAAAGGGAGAGAAGAGCCAGCACAATGCTGACGACATTCATCCCTTGCGGAGCGAAGATACCGGTCATAGCTCTGTTCGCAGGAGCGTTTTTCGCAGGTTCAACCTGGGTAAGCATTGCCATGTACTTCTCGGGCATACTGCTGATATTCTTCGGAGCTCTGGTAATAAAGTGGATAACGGGATACAAGTACAGGAAATCCTTCTTCATCATAGAGCTGCCGTCGTATAAGGCTCCGAGCATCAAGAGAGCCGCATTCTCCATGCTGGAAAGAGCGAAGGCTTACATAAAGAAGGCCGCTACCATCATACTGGTGTGCAACTGCGTCGTACAGCTCATGCAGACGTTCAACTGGCAGTTCCAGCCTGTTGCCGAAAATGCGGCGGACACGTCCATACTGGCGTCCATATCCTCGCCGTTCGCCATACTTCTGATACCTCTCGGATTCGGTACGTGGCAGCTGGCGGCTGCGGCCATAACGGGCTTCATCGCAAAGGAAAATGTAGTGGGAACACTGGCTGTAGTATATTCCATCACCAACTTCATAGATACCGATGCGCTCGAGCTGACCGGCGGTGCCAATGAGGTGGCGTTGACAATGGGTCTTACGACTGTATCGGCTCTGGCATACCTGATGTTCAACCTGTTCACACCTCCGTGCTTCGCTGCACTGGGTGCGATGAATTCGGAGATGAAGAGCGCCAAGTGGCTGTGGGGTGCGATCGGATTCCAGTTCTGCACGGGATATACGGTAGCGTTCCTGGTATATCAGATAGGCACGCTCATTACGGAAGGCCATGTCGGTACGGGATTCGTACCGGGGCTGATAGCGGTTCTGGTAATGGCGGCCGTAGTGGTGGCCATAGGCAAGAGAGCCAACAGCAACTTTGAGAGAGAGTATTCACTTCACGGAAAGGGAGGAGTATCTGCATGATGGTAAATATCGTTGCAGGAGCCATAATAGTGGCATTGGTCGCGGCGGCTCTCACACATATCGTGAGGGCGAAGAGAAGAGGCGTAAAATGCATAGGATGCCCCGATGCGGGATGCTGCTGTCACAGCACCGCGGAAAGTGCGGCATCCGGAGATGATGACGCGGCCGGCGGCTGTGGATGCCACTGTACCGGACAGCGGTGACACGTATCCGGTGAAAATGTGAATATCATATCATGACAGTAAATGCCATACGGAGAAAAAGGCGGCATGCCGGGATCTTCGTATGGCGTTTTTATTGCAAAAAGCCGTGATTGTCACGTGAATTAGTGTATAATAGTATGGTAATGCAGCATCATAGGATGACAACAGTGACGAGGTGAAAAGATATGGAGAAGATATTGTTTGTGAATGCATGTGTCAGACCGGAATCGAGGACGGCGAAGCTGGCGGAGTATCTGCTGGAAAGGCTCGACGGTGAGGTCGAGGAGATAAAGCTGGGTGAAGAAGGCATTAAGCCTCTCGATCTGGGAAGTCTCAACAGGAGAAATTCGCTTATCGAAAAAAAGGACTTTTCGGATGATATGTTCAGATATGCGAGACAGTTCGTGGCCGCCGATACGGTGGTGATGGCGGCACCGTACTGGGACCTTTCCTTTCCGGCCATGGTAAAGGCATACATAGAGGCGATAACGGTACAGGGCCTGACATTCTACTATACCGAAGAGGGAATACCGAAAGGCCTTACGAACGTGAAGCGGGTCATATACGTGACGACGGCCGGAGGTCCGGTGGGAGAGTACAACCTCGGATTCGATTATATAAAGGCGGTATGCGGTGGTCTTTACAGTATTTACGACGTAAAGTGCCACAAAGCGGAAATGCTGGACGTCATAGGCATGGACGTGGACGCCATACTGGGGAAGACGATGAAGGAGATAGATGAAACATACGGAGAAAAGAAATGAGAGAGCTGGATGTTAGTCTTATAAGGGACAGGATATCGGAAATGTGCATCGAAGCGAACCACTATCTGGGCGACGATCTGAAAAAATGTATCGACACGAGCCTTTCGCGGGAAAGCTGGCCGGTTGCCTGCGATATGCTGGAGAGCATAAAGGAGAACATCGGCATAGCGGAAGAAGGTGTCTTCCCGCTGTGTCAGGATACGGGCATGGCGTGCGTTTTTCTCGAGATAGGACAGGATGTACATCTCGTGGGAGGTTCGCTGAACGACGCCGTAAACGAGGGTGTGAGACGCGGATATACCGAAGGATATCTGAGAAAGTCCATAGTCGCCGATCCTCTCAGGAGGACGAACACAGGCGACAACACGCCTGCGTATATCAGCACGGAGATCGTTGAAGGCGACAGGGTGAAGATAACCGTGGCGCCGAAAGGGTTCGGCTCGGAAAACATGAGCGCCATAAAGATGCTGCCGCCGTCGGCTGGCGAAGACGGCGTGAAGGACTTCGTGATAGAGACATGCGAAAAGGCGGGGGCCAACCCGTGTCCGCCCATCGTAGTCGGCGTAGGCATAGGCGGCACGTTCGACAAGGCGGCGCTCATGGCAAAGAAAGCTCTTTTGCTGCCGGTTGACGGCAGCAACGAAGATGAATATTATGCGGCTATGGAAAAGGAGCTGCTGGACAGGATAAACGATCTGGGCATAGGGCCTCAGGGGTTCGGAGGCAGGACCACGGCGCTGGCCGTCAGAGTGATCGCGGCGCCGACGCATATCGCCGGACTTCCCGTGGCCGTGAACGTAAACTGCCATGTCAGCAGGCATAAGGAAGCGATCCTGTAGGAAGGACGGAGGAAACGATATGGAACATATACTGAGGGAACCGTTTTCCAAGGAAAAGGTGAGAGGATACAGAGCCGGAGATCGCGTACGTGTTACCGGTACGATATACACGGCCAGAGATGCGGCGCACAGGCGTATAACGGAAATGCTGGGCAGAGGAGAAAAACCGCCTTTCGATATAGAAAATTCCATCATATATTACGTCGGCCCCACTCCGGCAAAACCGGGGCTGCCGATAGGCTCGGCGGGACCTACGACGAGCTACAGGATGGATGCCTATGCGCCGACGCTGCTCGATCTCGGACAGCTGGCGATGATAGGCAAGGGACAGCGCTCCGAAGAGGTGAAAGCTGCGGCCGTGCGCAACGGAGCCGTCTATTTCGCGGCTATAGGCGGAGCGGCGGCTCTCATGGCGAAACATATAAAGAAAGCCGAGGTTATCGCATTCGAAGATCTGGGGGCCGAAGCGGTCAGAAAGCTGTACGTCGAGGATCTTCCGCTTACGGTGGTGATAGACTGCATGGGAGGAGATCTTTACATGCAGGGCAGAGAGGAATATTTGAAATCTGTCGGTAAATAGTGTATTATTAAATGATGTGTTATCAAATGAAAACTTCTGAAAGGAAATATGGAAAATGGGAATAGGAACTAAATGTGTTCAGGGAGGATACAGACCGGGTAACGGCGAGCCGAGACAGGTGCCGATCATACAGAGCACGACGTTTAAATACGATACCAGCGAGTTCATGGGGAAGCTGTTCGATCTGGAGGAGTCGGGGTATTTTTACACGAGACTGCAGAATCCCACCAACGATCACGTGGCTGCCAAGATAGCCGAGCTGGAGGGCGGTACGGCCGCCATGCTGACGTCTTCGGGGCAGGCTGCCAATTTTTACGCCATATTCAACATAGCCTCATGCGGCGATCATGTAGTGGCATCATCGGATCTTTACGGCGGTACGTACAATCTCTTTGCCGTGACGATGAAGAGGATGGGGATAGAGTTCACGTTCGTTTCGCCGTACGCTTCGGACGAGGAGCTTGAAGCGGCGTTCAGACCTAATACGAAGGCCGTTTTCGGAGAGACCATAGCCAATCCCGCACTGGTGGTGCTGGACATCGAAAGATTTGCCGATGCTGCCCACAGGCACGGGGTGCCGCTCATCATGGACAATACGTTCGCGACGCCGGTCCACTGCAGACCGTTCGAGTTCGGAGCCGACATAGTGACCCATTCTACGACGAAGTACATGGACGGACACGGTGCGGGAGTGGGAGGATGTATCGTGGATTCCGGCAGGTTTGACTGGACGAAATATCCGGAGAAGTTCCCGGGCCTTTGCGAGCCTGACGACAGCTATCACGGCATAACATATACGGAAAGGTTCGGACTTGAAGGGGCGTTCATAACGAAAGCGACGGCTCAGCTCATGAGGGACTTCGGATCCATACAGTCGCCGCAGAACGCATTCCTGCTGAACCTCGGACTCGAGAGTCTCCATATAAGGATGAAAAAGCATGCGGAAAACGGTCTGGCTGTTGCCAGATATCTCCGCGACAGCGACAAGGTGATGTGGGTAAAATACTGCGGACTCGAAGAGGACAGAGACTACGAGCTGGCATGCAAGTATCTTCCGAACGGTTCGTGCGGAGTGGTCAGCTTTGCCGTAAAGGGCGGAAGAGCGGCCGCTGAGGAGTTTATGCGCAAGCTCAGGATAACGGCCATAGAGACTCATGTGGCGGATGCAAGATCGTGCTGTCTGCATCCGGCAAGTTCGACACATCGTCAGATGACGGATGAGGAGCTGGAAGCCGCCGGAGTGGGGCCTGATATGATCAGATTTTCATGCGGACTTGAAGATGCGGAAGATCTGATAGCCGATATAGAGCAGGCGTTAAAGTGAGGAGGAGATCTGAGACAATGCCTTTGATTATACCCAATGAACTGCCGGCAGCCGAAGCTCTGCAGAGTGAGAATATATTCACAATGAGCAGAGGCAGAGCCGTTACACAGGATATAAGACCGCTCAAGATAGTGATAGTGAACCTGATGCCTACGAAGATCGCGACGGAGACTCAGCTGGCAAGAGTCCTTTCCAACACGCCTCTTCAGGTGGAGATGACGCTTGTCACCATGGATTCCCATGAATCCACCCACATATCGCAGGAGCATCTCGATTCGTTTTACAAGACGATAGATGAGATAAAGGACGATTATTTCGACGGAATGATACTGACAGGCGCACCTGTTGAGCAGATGCCGTACGAAGAGGTGGATTACTGGAATGAACTCTGCGAGATATTCGAGTTTGCCAAGACACACGTATACAGCAGCATGTTCATCTGCTGGGGAGCGCAGGCAAGCCTTTACTATCACTACGGCATAGACAAGCACCTGCTGGACAACAAGGTGTTCGGCGTGTTCAGGCATAAGGTCGTAAGACCGCACAATCCGCTGATGAGAGGTTTTGACGAGGTGTTTTACGCACCTCACTCCAGACATACGGAAGTGCTGAGGAAAGATATAGAAGCGCGGGATGAACTGCGCATACTTGCCGATTCGCCGGAAGTGGGGCCTCATATCATCTCCATCGAAAACGGCAGGCAGATATTCGTTCTCGGACATCAGGAGTACGACAAGGGAACTCTTGCCGGAGAATATTTCAGAGATGTGAAAAAGGGTCTGGATATAGACGTGCCGAAGAACTACTTCGTGGATGACGATCCTGAAGGTGAGATCATGTTCAGGTGGAGGGCGCACGCCAGCCTTCTTTTCTCCAACTGGCTCAACTATTACGTGTATCAGGACACGCCTTACGATCTTGAAGAGCTCAAGAACAGGTGATATCGTATCTGACTGACACAGGGGGACGGGGTTTCGGGATATACGTTTTATGTTTATGCACACGAAAAGCGAGGAGGTTGTGTGATGATCGACAGACATCTGCTCAGACATCTGTCTAAGAAATATCCCAATGTTAAAGCTGCTACCGAGGAGATAGTGAACCTGAGCGCCATACTGGCTCTGCCGAAGGGAACCGAATATTTTCTGAGCGATCTGCACGGAGAACACGAAGCATTCATACATATGCTCAAGAGCGCTTCGGGAGTGATACGCTCGAAAGTCGAGGAGTTTTTCGGACCGGAGCTGACCCGTGAAGAGAGAGCGGACCTTGCGGCGCTGATATACAATGCCGAGGCCGAGATAAAGAGAAGGAAGAAAAGCGAGCCTGATTTTGACAAGTGGTGCAAGATATCCATATTCAGGCTGGTAGTCATATGTAAATCTGTGACGAACAAGTATACGCGTTCAAAGGTGAGAAAGAGACTGCCGAAGGAATACGCGTACATAATAGACGAGCTGCTCCACAATTCCGATGACGAGAACAAGGGCAACTACTACGGTCAGATAATAGCCACAATAGTCGAATGCGGGATAGCCGAGGACTTCATAATAGCCTTTACCGATACCATAAGCTCTCTGGCGGTGGACAAGCTGCATATAATAGGAGACATATGGGACAGAGGTGCGCACCCGGACGCCATAATGGATTATCTCATGGACCATCACGATGTGGATTTTCAGTGGGGAAATCACGACATCGTATGGATGGGCGCCGCTACGGGCAACTGGGCATGCATAACGAACGTCCTCAGGATGAACATCAGCTACAACAATTTCGATATGCTGGAGATCGGATACGGCATAAACCTGAGACCGCTGGCCGTAATGGCGGAAAAGATATACGGCGACGATCCGTGTGAATTCTTCAGGCCGAAGCGTCTCGATGAAAACGAATTCGACCCTATAGACGATGCTCTGGCGGCGAAGATGAACAAAGCCATAGCCATATGCCAGTTCAAGGTGGAGGGACAGAGGATAATGGCCCATCCCGAATACGGTCTGAATAACAGACTGCTGCTGGACAAGATAGATTTTGAAAAGGGCACCGTAAAGCTGAGGGACGGTGAATTCCCTCTGCGCGACACGAACTTTCCTACGGTGGATCCGGCTGATCCTTACGCCCTTACGGAGGATGAACGCAACGTGCTCAACGCGCTGGAGGCTTCCTTCGTGCAGAGCGAGAAGCTGCAGGCTCATATCAGGTTCATGTTCAGCCACGGAGCGCTCTACACCATATGCAACGGCAACCTGATGTATCACGGCTGCATACCGATGGATGAGGACGGCAACTTCGAAAACTGCACGGTCAACGGCGTGACGGCTTCCGGAAAGGCATATATGGATCATCTCGACGAACAGGTGCGCAAGGCGTACTTCGAGCCGGAAGATGCCGAAAGGCCGGGACTGTCGGGAGATCTGATGTGGTATCTGTGGCTCAGCAGCAAATCGCCTCTTTTCGGTAAGGATCAGATGACGACATTCGAGAGGTGTTTCGTTGAAGACAAGAAGACCCACAAGGAGCACACCGTACCGTACTATAAGCTGATAAACAGACGCGATATATGCGAGAAGATACTGCTGGAATTCGGACTCGACCCGAAGAGCTCAATAATACTCAACGGTCACGTTCCGGTAAAGATCAAGGACGGAGAAAGTCCCGTGAAGGGCGAGGGCAAACTGATCGTTATAGACGGAGGAATGTCAAAAGCTTATCAAAAGCAGACGGGTATAGCCGGATATACGTTCATATTCAATTCCAGGTTCATGGCGCTGGCTGAACACAAGCCATACAGCCCGCTGCAGGAAGACGGGACGCAGGAATTCCATACTCCGGTCATCAGGACCGTCAGGACTCTGGAAAAGAGGATGCTCATCAGCGACACCGATATAGGAGAGGAGCTGAGACAGGAGGCGGAAGAGCTGAAAGAACTGGTCAGAGCCTACAGATCAGGGCGTCTCAAAGAAATGTAAAAATTCACACATTTTAATCAAATGAATAAAGTTGTGGTAAAGAAAGTACAAATCAAGGAAATCGCCATAAATGGCTCAAATATGGCGATTTAAAGAAAAAAACAACTTGAAATACCGTATGAAAAATGGTTTAATGGTTGTGTAGATTGTTACAAACATAACGACTTGCTGTGCCCAAAACACGGCAGGGTTATATTAAAAACGTTATTAGTAATTAAGGAGGCATGTACATGAACTTTCAACTGACGAAGGAGCAAGAATTCGTAAGG
>CASEFF010000076.1 GCA_949287115.1 uncultured Bacillota bacterium
CGGGAGCTGCTGCGCCGTCTTCACCTTGCTGATGCCGACTGACGATCCCGCGTTGGCAGGTTTTACGAACAACGGAAAACCGCCTCCGAAAAAAGCCGTGATCCGTTCGGTTTCCGCCGCCTTATCCCGTCCGTAGTCGGCTCTGCGCGTCACGCAGCATGCTGCCTGATCGACAGCACCGCTCTGCTCTATCATCGCCTTGGTTATTGCCTTGTCCATGGAAGCCGCCGATGCAGCGGTATCCGATCCGACGAACGGTATGCCGGACAGCTGCAGAAGGCCCTGCATGGTACCGTCTTCCCCGTTCTTTCCGTGGAGCACAGGGAACACCACGTCGACCTCTATGCGTTCAAATACTCCGCTTTCCGTCTCCGCCATTATGCCGCCCACGCCGCTGTCGGGCACGATGAAGGCGCGTCTGTTTCCCCCATCATCCCTCCACGATCCGTCCGCTATATCGGCAACAGGGGAACCTGTCAGAAACCAGTTCCCCTCTTTCGTTATCCCTATGGTATGTATATCGTATCTTTCCCTGTTTATGTGATCCAGTACGGAAGCCGCCGAGACGCACGATACCTCATGCTCCGACGATGCGCCTCCGAACAGGATCGCAAGAGAAATCTTATCCGTCATATTCCGTCACCCTTCTCAATATCGTCATATATCACTTTATTTGCCGCCATCAATAAAATCCCGTCTTGTATGATATCTCTTCGCTTATCGTATGGACATCCTGCGTAGGATCGTATCCTTCCTGCCCAAAGAACTGCTCGTGAAGCTGTGTGACGTTGCCTGCCAGCGTCACAGCTATGTTGTAGTATGCTCCCGAACTCCAGTCTTTGTGCTCGTAAGGCCAGCCCACGCTGTCGGTCATGTTGTATGACGTTATATCCATCATCATGCTCATCATATCGCCCGACGACATGTTCGTCTTGATATCAGGCAGTATGTCCTCGGATATGTTCCTGAGAGTCTTCAGATCCATGGTCTTCGCCTTCTCGAAAGCCGCCTGCACGACGATCTTCATTCTTTCGTTTCTCCTGAAGTCACCTGTCGCGGCATCCTTTCTTATACGGGCATATGTCACCGCCTGGTTACCGTTCAATGTCTGCATACCGGCGGACTCTATCATCTTGTCGGAGCCGCCTATATTATCGTAGGTATCCTGGATATACTTGTTCATCTCGTTTATCTCGGATTCCTGTATCTCTATATCGAGTCCTCCCAGCGCATCAACCGTATCGGCGACCGATTTCCAGTTGACCACCACGACCTCCTTGATATTGAGATCGAGGTTCTTGTTTAAGGCATAGAGCACCTTCGTCGGACCGCCGTAATAGTACGCGTGCGTCACCTTGTCGGTGCCCACGTCTTCACCGAGATCCAGCATGGTATCCCTGTAGACGGAGAACATCTTTATCTCGCCCGTCTCCTTGTTGATGCTCACCACGATGATGGCATCGCTCCTGACTCCCTCGTCGTTTGACATATCTCTGGCATCGATGCCGAGCAGAGCTATATTCCTGTAATTCCTCAGCTCCGAATCCACCTGAGGATTTATCCCTATCATATCGGGATCCAGCTCTATACGGCCCACGTTGTCCAGCGTATTCTTCACTACGGTAAGCCCGGCCGCTATGACTCCTCCGATACCTATGACGAGTATCAGCATCACAAGAAGCGCTATCTTCAGGCCGCGTCCGCTCTTTTTGCCTCCGCCGCCGTTCTTTTTCTTCATGGCCTTCTTCTCGGCTCTGGTGAGCTTGTCGCTGTCGGCTCTGTTCTTCCTGCCCTGCTTTGCAACCTCACGTCTGCCGCCTTCGCGCTCTTCCATATACTGTCTGCGGGCTTCTTCCTCGCGCTGACGCTTTCTGCGCATCTCCGAGTTCCCGTAAGGCGTATCATCTATCGAACTTCCACGACTGCTGCCCCTGCTGTCATCCCTGTATGTATATGCGCGCGTATCGCGGCTGCTTCCTTCGTACCCCGACGAAGTCCTGCCGGAAGATCTGCCGCCGCCACCGCCGGAACTGCTGCCGTTTCCCGAAGACGGAAAATAAGCACCGTACAGAGTGTCATCCTTTACGTAATGTCCTCTGTTGCCGCTGCTGTTTTCCCTGAGTCTGAGATATTCGCGGTACGCCTGTTCCTTGGCGCGCTGCTCGTCGTTCATATCGTATCTATTTCCTGATGTGCCGCCGTAATTTCTCCTGCTGCCGTCATCATTCATATATCTGCTCCTTTCGCGTTACAGACCATTATACCAACAGAACGCCGGTAAATCAACAAAAGCGGGCGTTTTGACGGTGAAAGTTGTGTGAAAGCCGTCATTTCCCGACTATCTCACCGACTTTTTCCCTGAGTCTGACATGCAGATCCTCAGCCCTGCCGCGGTCTTCGCCCTTTATGCAGTAGTAGAATTTTATTTTAGGCTCCGTTCCCGACGGTCTCGCCGCCAGCCACGAACCGTTGGCGAACACGTATTTCAGCACGTTGGCCTCGGCCGCGCCGCCGGCTCCCACGCTGTAGTCGGTCACGTCCACATCGCCTGCGACTTCCGAAAACTCCTCTGCTCCGCTGCCCCTCAGCCTGTCCATTATGGACGATATCCTGCGGGCGCCTTCCGCGCCTTCGAACACGAAAGACATCTGATCGTCTATATAGTATCCGTACTCATCGTACAGCATATCCAGCACATCCACCAGCGTCTTTTTACGCTGTTTCCAGTAAGCCGCCATCTGGCACATCAGCATCGCCGTCGATATACCGTCCTTGTCGCGCGTATGAGTACCGGTCAGATATCCGTAGCTTTCCTCATACACCATGAATATGTCGCCTTCGTCCATCCTGTTCATCTCGGCTCCCAGATCCTTGAAGCCCGTAAACGTCCTGACCGTATCGACACCGTGTGTCTTTGCGATATCCGGCCCCATATCTCCCGTGACGATGGATGTTATGAGCGTCTTTCCGTCAGACTGACGCATGCGTGCCAGAAAATCCACCAGCAGCGCTCCCGTCTGGTTGCCGGAAAGGTATACTATCCTGCCTTCGTGCATTGCACCGGCACCGAGCCTGTCGCTGTCGGGGTCCGTGCCGATGATGATATCGGCGCCGTTTTCCGTAGCGATGCCCTCTGCGATACGGAACACCGCCTTCTCTTCCGGATTGGGTTTTTTCACCGTCGGAAAATCGCCGTTGTATTCGGCCTGCTCCTTAACGAGGATCACGTCTTCAAAGCCCGCACGCCTCAGCGTCTCGAGAACGTATTCCCTTCCCGAGCCGTGGATAGGCGTGTAAACTATCTTCAGATCCCTTTCCGCTCCGGCATCGACGTTGACGCCGCACCTCTGCACCGCATCCATGAACCTGTCGATGACGTCCTGGCCTATCGTCTTTATCAGCGGATCATCAGCATCCGCCACCTCTATGTCCAGCTCGTCTTCAAGCTCGTCCACGCTGGCGGCTATCTTCGCCGCAAGAGGCGCGCTGAGCTGGCATCCCGTCTCGTCATACACCTTGAAACCGTTGTACTCGGGCATATTGTGGCTGGCCGTTATGACTATACCTCCGTCGCATTTCAGATCCCTGACGGCAAAGGAAAGAAGCGGCACAGGCGAATACCTGTCGAACAGCAGCGCTTCTATTCCGCATGCAGCCAGCACTCTGGCCGCTTCACCGGCAAAATACTTCGAGCCGTTTCTCGTATCGTAGGCTATGGCAACGCGGCTGCCTTTTCCCAGCAGTTCCGCCAGTCCCCTCGTCGCCATCCTCACGGTGTATCTGTTTATCCTGTTAGTCCCCGGGCCCATAATACCGCGCATTCCCGCCGTACCGAAGGCAAGCCTCCTGTAAAACGCTTCATATATCTCGTCTTCCGTCATTTTTTCCAGACGTCGCCTGTCATCGTCGTCCAGATGAGGGCTTTTCAACCATCTGTCATATATCTTCATGTAGTCCATGTCATTGCCTCCAAAAACAAAAAATCTCTGGCCCAGATAGTTCAGTCCCGTGAATATGCACATGCCGACGAGCATGGCTATATTCTCACCGAGCCTCAGGGATACGGTATCCGTCATCATCTCCATCAGCCTGAGCGTCAGCGGCTTTGCAGTCCCGTACGCAATGAAATAGCATACGGCTATGTTCACCGTGAACCTGATGCCGCTGCCTATTATGCTGCCGCCGTGTCTGAACGTGAAATTCCTGTTGAGTATATAGCTCAGTATGCTGCCAAGCACATAGTTGGCGGCAGATGATATCCAATATGAACATCCGGCCACATTGTACAGCAAAAACATCACCGCCGTACCGAACAGCGTGTTGACTATGCCCACGGAAACGAATCTGGCCAGCTTTTCGTCCGCCAGTCCGCCGAGCTTCCCGCTTCTCATCTCAGATCCAGTCTCATGACCTCCGGATGACAGCTGACTCCGTACTGAGGACATGTAAGGCACTCGAAAAAGTTGGGAGCCTCTTCCCTCGGCACGGTGACGAATCCCTGCTTCCTGAAAAACCCCGGAGCACGGGCGACGAGGAATATCCTCTCTCCTCCCCGTTTAAGCGTCTCCTCTATACCCCTGTTCAGCAGCGTCTTTCCCAGCTTGTACTGCCTGTACTGCGGGTCTATGGCTATGCCGTCGACGATGAACTCGCCTTCGCGCTTTGCCAGCACGAATGCTCCGATGAGCTGCTCTTTTCCCTCATCATCTTTTTTGACTATCTGCCAGCACTTCACCAGATCGGTGGGCACAGGCTCGTCTTCCGAAAATTCCAGTTCATTCTCTATGAAAAACGGGACCAGCTTTTCGTAGTCTTCCGTCTCGGATATCTTGAAATTCAACATGTAGCTTCCTCCTCCATACGCTTTATTATCGTCTGCCCGTACGCTGCCATATCGCCGTATCAGTCGTACTGCCACGTCTTTTCCGATACGAAGACATTCAGCCTGTTGTGGAGCACGCTGAAATGCAGCGGCAGCTTTTCTCCGTGTTCTCCGTCTATATCTGTGCTGATATCCTCTTCCGACTCTATCGTCAGCCTGTCCGTCTGGAAATACAGCACGTGTTTGTTGTTAGGGTGTCTTCCGTGCACCACCTCGAACAGCATCGGCGCCAGCTCCACGATAGGCATCTTCTTGAAGGCGATGACATCCAGCTTCCCATCGTTCATATACGATTCGGGCGACAGCTTCCTGAAACCGCCGGCCGACTCGCCGTTCATCACCACCATGAAATATATCTCTTCCTCGTATACGTGATCCGGCGTCGTCAGCTTCACCGGCAGAGCCCTTATCTGAGGGATCTCGGTGACGGCCTTGAGGTAATATGCCAGCGTGCCTATGGCATTCTTGAGATTTGGATCTGTCTTCTGGCTGACATCTATCAGCGCCCCCAGGGCGGCAACGTTGATGAAATACCTGTCATTGACGACTCCCACGTCCACATTGGTTGTCTTGCTGCCCAGCGCTATGTCGAGCTGATAATCTATATCGGACGGCAGTTCGAAATAGTAGGCAAAATCGTTGGCCGTTCCAGCCGGCAGTATTGCCAGCGGCAGATGGACGCCGTATTTTACCATGGCGTTGACGCAGAGGTTTATCGTACCGTCTCCGCCTGCGGCTATGACGCGGCTGTACTGACTCGCATCTATCTCGGACATTACCCTGTCTATCACTATCCCCTTGGCAGCCCTCACAGGCATCACCTGATATCCGGCCTCCTGACATCTTGCAACTATATGATCCAGATTGTTCTTGAACACACCGCTGCCTGCATGAGCATTGTAATACAGCAGTATCTTATTTGCTTTCCTCTCTGCCATCTATGATCAGCCTCCTTATATCGCTTATGAGGTATAACGATCCTGCAAACAATATGACATCGTGATCGCCCATGAGGCTTTCGGCAAGCCTCAGGCTTTCTTCCGGACTTTTGGCTATGCGCGGTCTCACGCCCGCTCCCGCAAGGCGCTCTGCCAGCTCCTCAGCCTCAAGCTTTCTCGGGTTATTCGGCTCGGTCGCTATGATATCGTCCGTTATCTCGACGAAGGAACCGAGTATGTCATCCACATCCTTATCGGCAAGCATCCCCGTTACGAGCAGTATCCTCATGCCGGCAAAATGCCTGCGCACCGTTTCAAGCAGCGCTTTCGCTCCCGCAGCATTATGTGCACCGTCTATGACGACGAACGGATCCTCCGACATTATCTCAAAACGTCCGGGCTGTGCGGCTCTCTTAAGCCCCGCATAAAGCGCACCGCGCTCCACCTTTATCTTCCCGGCCTTTCTGAGGACCTCGATGATGGCCAGCGCCGTCTTCAGGTTTTCCCTCTGATGCTCTCCCGCCATGGATATCTCCACATCGCTGTAGTCCGTCCCGTAGATCTCCATGGTCACCGTCTGGGAAAAAGGCGTCTCGCTCTCCACTCCCGACGATATTCGTGACACATCATAAAGCCTGCTTCCCTTTTCATAGGCTTTCCTCGCTATGACGGATGCGGCTCCGTGATCGTCGACGTTGGACACGACCGGAACGCCCGGTTTTATTATGCCCGCCTTTTCCGCGGCTATCTTCTCCAGCGTATCCCCCAGCACGTTCATGTGGTCGTACGATATGGATGTTATGGCACAGATGAGAGGCTTCTCTATTATATTGGTGGAATCCCCTCTGCCCCCAAGGCCGACTTCAAGTATGGCTATATCTGCCTTCATCTCGGCAAAGTACAGGAGGGCGATCGCCGTCACCACCTCGAATTCCGTAGGCGACTCCAGCCCGTCTGCCACCATCTCCGCCGCGGCATCAAGGACGCGCCTGCCGTAACTTTCCAGGTCCCCGTCGGATATGTTCCTGCCTCCCAGCCTTATGCGCTCGTTAAAGCACTCCACGAACGGCGACGAGAAGAGCCCCACTTCGTATCCGCACGACGAAAGGCCCTCTTCAAGGAACTTGCATACCGAACCCTTGCCGTTGGTCCCCGCCACATGGATCACCCTGAGATCCTCATGGGGATCTCCCAGCTTTTCCATCAGCGTTCCCATCCGCTCAAGGCCCAGCACGCTTCCGAACCTGTTGAATTCATGTATCCTGTCTATAACGTCCGTCATTTCACCTTTTTTTCCACGAGGGCAAGCCGCTCGCATACTTTGGCGAGCATCTCCTCGTACTTGATCTTCTTGGCTTTTTCCTCGTTCACTACCTTTTCGGGAGCCTTGCTGATGAAACCTTCGTTGGAAAGCTTGCCCACTACGCGCTTTACTTCGCCCTCCAGCTTCTTCTTTTCCTTCGTCAGCCTCTCCAGCTCCGCTTCATAATCCATTATATCATCGAGAGGTATGAAGACCTCGGCTCCGGCCACTACGGCAGACATAACTTCTTCAGGCACATCTGCCTTGTCTGCGGCAAATGTTATCTCCGTTATGTTGGCGAGATTTTCTATATATCTTTCGCCTGCCTTCACTACCGGCTCCTTTCCTTCGGCGCACAGTATCACGGCTCTCAGCTTTTTGCCCGGCGAAGCATCGGCCTCGGCTCTTATGTTCCTGATGCTCCTGATGATATCCATGGCCATTTCCAGCTTTTCCGTTTCCTCAGGGAACGTAAGGGCCTCGTCGTATACCGGCCACCTCTCCTTTATGAGGACGTTGTCCGGATTGTCCTTCGTCGCCTCTTCCTTAGGCAGATAAGTCCATATCTCTTCGGTTATGTAAGGCATGAACGGATGGAGCAGTCTCAGCATATCCCTGAGAGTCTTCACCAGTACGGCTCTTGCCACCTTCTTGTCATCCTCGTCATCGCCGTACAGTCTGCTCTTGACTATCTCTATGTACCAGTCGCAGAACTCGTTCCATATGAGATCGTAGGCTCTCTGGCCTGCCAGCGCAAGATCGAACTTCTCCATGGTGTCGGTGATATACTTCACCGCATCGTTGACTCTGGCTATCATCCATTTATCTTCATCGCGAAGCTCTGCCGTCTTCAGGTCTGAAAGATCCGCCATCTCCCTGAAATCGCCGTCATCATCCTGCAGGTTCATTATGACGAACCTGGATGCGTTCCACAGCTTGTTGGCAAAATTCCTGGCAGATTCGAGCCTGTCGGTCTTGAACCTCATGTCGTTGCCCGGCGTTATGCCTGTCGTCAGCATGAACCTCAAAGCGTCGGCGCCGTACTGATCGATTATCTCCAGCGGGTCTATGCCGTTGCCGAGGGATTTGCTCATCTTCCTGCCCTGGGCATCGCGGACGAGACCGTGGACGTACACGTACCTGAACGGCACTTCGCCCGTCGTCTCAAGGGCCGAGAACACCATCCTCACTACCCAGAAGAATATTATATCGTATCCCGTCACCAGCACATCGGTAGGATAGAAATATCTGAGGTCTTCCGTATCGTCCGGCCATCCCAGAGTTGAAAACGGCCACAGCGCCGATGAAAACCACGTATCGAGCACGTCCTCATCCTGCTTTATGTCGGTGCTGCCGCACTTCGGACACTTTGACGGTGCCTCCTCGGATACTATGAGCTCTCCGCACTCCTGACAGTAATATGCCGGTATCCTGTGACCCCACCACAGCTGCCTCGATATGCACCAGTCCCTTATCTCCTCGAGCCAGTGAAGGTATGTCTTCTCGAATCTTTCGGGCACGTGTACGAGGTCGCCTTTTTTTGCCGCCTCTATGGCAGGCTTTGCCAGCTCCTCCATCTTCACGAACCACTGATCCGAAAGCATCGGCTCCACGACGGTGCCGCACCTGTAGCACTCTCCTACCGGGATGACCTTTTCCTCCGTCTTTACCAGGTATCCGGCATCTTCCAGATCCTTCACCCATGCCTTTCGACATTCATACCTGTCCATGCCCTCATACTTTCCGGCAAGGCTGTTCATCGTAGCATCCTGATCTATGCACGAGAGGTTTTCGAGATCGTGTCTCTGACCCACCTCGAAATCGTTAGGGTCGTGAGCCGGAGTTATCTTAACGGCGCCCGTACCCTTTTCCGGATCGGGATAAGGGTCCGCTATGACAGGGATCTCCCTGCCTACGAGAGGCAGTATCACGTTTTTACCGACGAGGTCCCTATATCTGTCATCGTCCGGATGTACCGCTATCGCCACATCGCCGAACATGGTCTCCGGCCTGGATGTCGCCACAACTATGCCTTCTCCGCCGTCGGCCGCCGGATATCTGAAATACCAGTACATGCCGTTCCTGTCTTCGTGTTCGACCTCGGCGTCCGACAGCGATGTGCCGCACTCCGGACACCAGTTTATCAGCCTGTTGCCCCTGTATATCAGTCCCTTTTCGTAAAGCTGCACGAAGAAATGCTTTACGGCTCTGCTGCAGCCCTCGTCCATCGTGAACCGCTCCCTGCTCCAGTCGCAGGAATCTCCCAGCTTACGGCACTGCTTCGTTATCTTGCCTCCGAATTCCTCTTTCCACGCCCATGCTCTCCTGAGGAACTCTTCTCTTCCCAGATCTTCCTTTTCAAGACCTTCTTCCTCTCTTATCCTGTTGACTACCTTTACCTCCGTGGCTATGCTGGCGTGGTCGCTGCCCGGAAGCCACAGCGCACTGTAGCCCTGGAGCCTCTTGAACCTCGTCAGCACGTCCTGCAGCGTCTGGTCGAGAGCATGACCCATATGGAGCTGCCCCGTTATGTTTGGCGGCGGCATCACTATCGTGAAAGGTTTCTTGTCGGGATCCCTTTTCGCTTCGAATGCTCCGCTCTTTTCCCACATCTCATAGATCCTGTCTTCGAATTTCCCCGGATCGTAAGTCTTCGCCAGATTTTTTTCCATAACTTATATATCTCCTCACTGTCTTTGTATTTATGTCTGTCGTGTACGGCTCATGCTATGCCGCAAGGCCCTTCTTTCGCTGTTCCTCGTACTTCCTGTTGGCACGGACACCGTATATGCCTCCGGCCACGCTGAGCACCACCATTATCGCAGCGACTATGGCGTATATCCTGTACACGCCTCCAAACCTTTCAAAAGCCGTTTCCTCGGCTCCCGCTGCCGTCACGCTGTAATCGCACGTGTCCCAGCCGGTGTCCAGACTCACCTCTATACTTTTTTCGCCGTTGGACATCATCCCTTCGTCGTAGTGATAGTTATCCCCAAAACGCGAGAATATGGCGACTCCGAAATCCTCACCACCTTCGCCCACGGTAAATACGTACATCACCTTGTTGCCGCGTTCCTCAGTCGCCGTCACCGATATGTCGTCGGCCTCCGCCTCCTTCTTTATTATGGACATGACCTCGCTCTCCGGCTCACCCGATATGTAGTCCGTCGCCATAGGGAATATGACGAATGCCGCAAACACGAGCCACATCATTATTATCGCGTTCTTCACTCCGTATCCTCACTTTCCTCTTTTTTATATACTTCGCCGTCTTCTTCCCGGCTTCTCTCCGCATCCATATCCTTCTTCATGGCCGCCACCATATCGCAGCTGAAGCATACGTTATCGCTCATGGGATTTATGGAAAAACCCGCTATGCCGCTCTGAGGCATCAGGAGTATGGCCGCCAGATCGTCAAAGTTCACTATCATGCTGTGCTGATCCTTTTCTATATCGCACCTGAGCATCTCCTCACCGTCCGTGAATACGGGATAGTAAAGGTCTCCGTTCGTTGCCTTTATCAGTTCGAAGCTTATCCTGGTATCCTTTTCGAGTACCACTTCTTCAAGCTTTTCGTCGTATTCCGGCGACTTGTCCATCGATACGGGTATCAGCAGCTTCGCTCTGACCACCTCGTTCAGCAGCTTTATGGAATTCTCCTTTCCCGGATCCTTCTTCGCCGCCTCTATCGCTTTTTTCAAATCCGGATTCCTTACAGGTTTTGCCTGCTCCATCTCAATATTCCCTCCAGTCGTCATATCTCCAAAACGTACGCGAAAAGTCCCGGCCTTCCCGTGTGCCTGCTGCCTACGGCTTCCACACGCCCCGTTATCCTGCCCTTTTCCAGCAGGTCCGCTCCTCTGATATCATCGGGCAGATGGTCTCCGTCGACCGGCACGGCTCCCATTCCCATGAGTCCGGCAAGTCCCGACGGCGTCACCATTTCCGTATCCACGTCGGCCGTCATGAACGTATAGTTGCATCTTTCACGAAGAGCCATAACGGCCGGCACGGGCACGCTTATCTCTCCGTGGCTGCACACCACTGTGCCGTGTCCATCGTATATTTCAGATACGAGCACCATGTCGGGCGCTATGCGTTCAAGAGCCATTCCGATGGCGAGGGCGTTCTTCACAGCTTCGTCTCTGCCCACCTCATGGAAATGAACCGTTTCCAGCGTCGCCCCGTGAACCTTCGCCTCGGCCTCCGCTATGTGACCGTATATCCTCAGCGCCGTCTTTTTTGCCGCATTGGAAAAACCGCTGCCCTCTATCAGCGCCTTTACCTGCCCGTAGCTCCTGCCGTGACCGTGATGATCGTGGTGATGCTCACCATGATGCGCTTCACCGTGACGGTCGCCGCCGTGTCCGCCGTGATTTTGTCCGTCGTGATCCTGTCCGCCGTCTGTGAGCTTCTCACGTTCCATGGCCGCATATATCTTTTCTTCAGCTCCGCTCAGACTGCTGACGGCCTTCAGCAGCATATCGCCGCTCACTCCGTTGCTGCAGTCGAAATACAATATCTTCATGTCGTACCCGCGCTTTTCACGTCGTTTCCTAAAAATCTACTACCCTTAAATATACATTGAATAGCGTGAAAAGTAAAGTATCAAAAGCCTTCCTGCCGTTATCCTGCCGCGGATATCCCGGACCTTTCCCCAGCCTGCCGCACATGTTTACAACGACCCGCCGGGAGGGTATAATATATGTACGTATCATATTCACAGGAGGAACCACAGGAATATATGAAGAAACTCGAACAACGGGAATGGGCATTCATAGACGATATAGTTTACTACATATATAACAACGACGATTTCATCGAAGAGAGGAAGACGTTCCTTTCCTTCATAAATCAGCTGATACCCAACAATTTTGCCGTCTTTCACCTGGCAGACAGGACAGGCGACCACCTGCTCAGCGATCCGGTGATATTCGTTCCGGGCGAAGAAAACGGCGCAACGGTGGAGCAGATCGAAACGATACACAGGTACATAGACAAATACGAAGAAGAGGATTTCGGCAAATGGATAATGCTGGTGGGCAAGCGTGACGTGTATCGCGAATCCGACCTCATAGACGACGAGGATATACGCTCGACGGGTTATTTCAACGATACCTACGCGACGTTCAACATAAAGTACAGCATGCAGATCATAAGCGCCTACAACAAGGAGTTTCAGGCTGCCATCGTCCTGGGGAGGAGCGAAGAAGCGGGAGATTTCACGGGCAAGGAACTGTATATGATGGAGCTGATAAACAAACACCTCAGCCTCAAGCTCTACAAGCTGTCCCATCGCGCGCCTTCCGACGGAGGCGTTTACACCCATCTCGACGAGAGGATATATGAGATGGCCGAAGAGTGTGCGCTGACGAAGCGTGAAACGGAAGTCGTATTCAAAGTTGTCAAGGACAGCATGACAAACGAGGAGATATGCAGCGACCTGTGCATAACGAGCCACACCCTCAACAAACACCTGAGCAACATCTACATGAAGTGCGACGTCAACAGCAGGGTGGCGCTGATACACAAGGCGCTTTCGTGATATCGCGTTATCATACTCATACATCATACCGGAAAGAATACCGGACATCGACACTACGGACAGGATCGTCATTTGCGGGCCTGTCTTTTTATATTCTGTTTTGAGGTATCGCGAAAATTCGGGGACACCGCGAAAGTTTGGGCGCTGTGAAAATCGCGCGCGCCGAAACCGTTGCAAACACAGGGTTTTTCACGTTCATGTGCAAACCTGTAAGTTATCA
>CASEFF010000077.1 GCA_949287115.1 uncultured Bacillota bacterium
GGTGCTGAGGTTCAAGCCTTACGTCGGTGCAAGGTTCGCCTCGTGGGGCCACGTATGGGAAGACCCTACGGGAGGCGGTTTCCAGCAGGTGCAGACAATGACTGCCGCCGCCAGCGGCGGACTACCGGGCCTAGGTGCAGGCGAAGGAAACCTGAGCGATATATTCGCGGCCAGCACAGACCTGGTGTTCGGCATACTCAGCGAGGAATGGGGCATCGTCATAGCCATCCTCGCCGTCCTGTGCATAATAACGCTGGGCGTGTTTGCAGTAAGAGCCATAATAGCGGGACGATCGACATATTACAGCATCGCGGCATGCGCGGCGACTTCGATGTTCATATTTCAGGCGATACTCAACGTGTTCGGGTCGGTGGATCTGCTACCGCTGACGGGAGTGACGTTCCCCTTCGTTTCATCGGGCGGTACAAGCATGATAGCATCCTGGGGCCTGCTGGCATTCCTCAAGGCATCCGACACGCGGCAGAACGCCAGCTTCGCCATAAAGCTGGACAAAAAAGGAGAGTTCGAACCGGAGCTTGAGGGCGGCGGTCCGGAAGATCCCGAGGAGATTTTCCGCGCCATACCGGAAAAACCGAAGGAAAAGCCGAAAGTCGAAAGAAAGCGCGGCATCTCCCCGGGGCGTCCGCGTGACGATCGCAACGCCATGACCCGCAGGATCGATGCTCCGCCGCCATCAGGATCATCTTCCGGACGCGGCGGCTCATCCGGCAGGAGCGGCAGAAAACCGATAACATACACCGATTTTTCAGATAAGGAATTCTTTGAGAGCTTCGAGCGGGCAAGAGACGACGGCTCGGACAGAAAGACGTCAAAGCCGGGCAGCAGCGCGGGACGAAGCGCGGGACGAAGCAGCGCAGGCAGATCAGCGGACACCGGACGCAGGACAGACTCCGGCAGGAGCAGCGGGCAAAGCGCCGGCCGAAGCAGCGCAGGACGCAATTCGGGACGTGACGCCGGCAGGAGCACCGGTCGGAGCAGCAACACGAGCTCCCGAAGGAGCACCGACGATGACAGGCCGCTGACGCTCGAGGATATTTTCGGAGGCGATGACAAATGAAAAAAATAGAAAAACGCGCCATCATGTGCCTCCTTCTGGCATTCGTCCTTCTCGTCGGCGTCGGAGTATTCTCCTACAGGTACGTCACGGACGGAGATGACTGGGCATCATACGAAGGCAACAGGGATGTCTACGCCGACGGCGACCTCTCCAAAGGACGGCTGTACGATATAAACGGCACGCTGCTGATGGAAAACACATCCGATGGCATAATATACAACGACGACTCCACCATAAGGCGGGCGATGATGCACGTCACCGGCGACCGTGACAACAACATCACCACCGGCGCCAACAGGGCATTCACCGACGAACTGATCGGCTACGACCTGATAAACGGCGTATACGCCCTTAACAATGCCGGCGAAGACGTGACCGTGACGCTGGACGCAAACGTGTGCGCGGCCGCATACGAGGCTCTCGCCGGACGTAACGGCACCGTGGGCGTTTACAATTACGAGACCGGCGATATAATATGTATGGTAAGCGCCCCTACATACGACCCTGCCGATCCTCCTACCTCGCCGGAGGAGGGCTCCTACATCAACAGGTTCACATCGGCCACATTCGTACCGGGCTCCATATTCAAGCTGGTGACCGCCGCTGCGGCCATCGAGAATCTCGACGACGCCTACACGTGGACAATCAACTGCACGGGCTCCGTAAGCTACGGCGGTGATTACGCCGTCACCGACACTTCGGCTCACGGCACCGTCGACCTGAAAAAGGCGCTGGAAGTGTCCTGCAACTGCTATTTCGGCCAGCTGGCGGAAAAACTGGGGCCGGGACTCCTTGAAAAGTACGTGGAAAAGGCGGGACTCATGTCCTCCTACGACATAAACGGCATAAAGACGGCCGAAGGCTCCTTTGACTTCCCCGACAGCGGAATGAACCTGGCATGGACGGGAATAGGCCAGTGGGAAGACATGGTCAATCCTTGCTCCATGATGGTATACATGGGCGCCATAGCCAACGGCGGTGAAGCCGTCATGCCGAACATCATAGAGCCGACATCGTTCTGGGACAGACTCACTGCCGATATACCGTTCCTCGGAAGGACGACAGGCAAGAAGCAGATGATAGACTCGTCGACCGCCATGTCACTGACCGAGATGATGGCAAACAACGTCGAGTCGCACTACGGCTCGGGCAACTTCCCGGGACTGAACGTCTGCGCGAAGTCCGGTACTGCCGAAGTTGGCGGCAGTAAGGAGCCCCATGCGTGGTTCGCCGGTTTTCTCGATGATCCCGAGAACCCTTACGCATTCATAGTACTTGTCGAAAACGGAGGCTACGGCGCCGACGCCGCCGGATCCGTCGCCAATCAGGTACTTCAGTCCATCGTAAATTAAAGTCATCACACAAAGGAGGACATAAAATGGCTTTTGGAATACTCACCATCACATATATCGTACTGATCGCCGTCAGCGTGATCGGTCTGCTCCTGCTGTTCCTCGTAAAGGACAACAAGGCGAGAAAGATAATATGCTTCGTAATGTCCGGGTGGGCGGTGATCGTATCGCTCTTTACCGTTCTCAGCCTCCCGACAAACTTCATATTCACCAGGGCCTTCGCCCTCGGCTTCGGCTTCGTGGGACTTGCGGGTCTCCTGATCCGCATCATATCGAAAAACAGCAAGCAGAGCCTTTTCGCTTCGCTGCTGACTGCCGTATCCGTCGTGGGAGGCGTCATCATATTCCTGATGATATGACAAAAGATGAAAAGACGAAAAGAGCCGCGCGCATCGGTATCATCCGAAACGCCCGGCTCTTCTTTTTATCCATTCTTTTTTGCCCGCAGCTGCATTACTCGTAGCTGAGAGAGCAGTTGCCGTCGGTCACTTCCACCCACGTGTTGCCCGGCGTCATCCTGAACTCGTTGCCGTTTTCATCGACGAATATCGTCCTCGAATCCAGATCTTCCCTCGACCACGTACCCTGCACCGCCACGCCGTTGGTGAAAAGTATCGCTTCGCCGCCTGCGCACATATCTATCGACAGCCTGCCCTTATTGTCGAGAACGCTGCTGCTGACCTTCTGGACGAGGATGTTGCTGGCCGTTATAGGCTCTCCCGTCTCATGGTCGACGTACTCGCCGCCGCCGTTGATGGTCCTCGTATAGAGTCCGCTTTTCTCATCGTAGTTGAACTCGTATTCGCTTCCCGAATACCTGAATTCTATGTACGATGCCGCTTCTCCCTCGTTTGCCTGAGCTCCCTTCAGGAACGCGAAGGA
>CASEFF010000078.1 GCA_949287115.1 uncultured Bacillota bacterium
CCAAGATCGTTGGCAAGGTCGAAGTTCATCCTTCTGAGCATCACCTCGTTGGTAAACACGCCGTCCTGCCCGAAGGTGTACTCCCTCAGCAGGAAGTATTTGAGGGCGTCTATACCGTATCTGTCTATCAGCTTGACAGGGTCCACCACGTTGCCCTTGGACTTGGACATCTTGCCGCCTTCCAGCAGCAGCCAGCCGTGTCCCAGCACCTGCTTAGGCAGCGGGAGTCCCGCGCTCATCAGCATCGCCGGCCATATCACCGTGTGGAACCTGACGATCTCCTTGCCCACAAGATGTACATCGGCAGGCCAGTACTTCTCGTAAAGTTCCGGCTCGTCCGGCCAGCCCAGCGCCGTTATATAGTTGGAAAGGGCGTCGAGCCACACGTACATCACGTGTTTTTCGTTTATCGGCACCGGTATTCCCCAGTCGAATGTGGATCTTGAAATGCAGAGATCTTCCAGCCCCTGTTTCACGAATGCGATCATCTCGTTCCTTCTCGTGTCCGGCTTGAGGAAATCCGGATTCGTTTCGAACAGCTCAAGGAGTCTGTCCTGATATTTGGAAAGTTTGAAGAAGTACGCCTCTTCCTTTGCCTTCTGGACAGGCCTGCCGCAGTCGGGACATTTGCCGTCCACCAGCTGACTCTCGGTCCAGAACGACTCGCAAGGCGTGCAGTAAAGGCCTTCATACTCACCCTTGTATATATCGCCGTTCTCGTATATTTTCATGAAAAGCTGCTGCACGCGCTTTATATGTCGCGGCTCCGTCGTTCTGATGAAGTCGTCATAGGAGATCTCCATGGTCGCCCAGAGATCCTTTATGCCCGCAACGATCTTGTCCACGTATTCCTGCGGCTTCATGCCTTCCTTTTGTGCGATATCCTGTATCTTCTGCCCGTGCTCGTCCGTGCCGGTGAGAAATCTCACGTCGTAGCCCGAAAGTCTCTTGAACCTCGCCATGGCGTCGGCCATGACGGTGCAGTAGGTGTGACCTATATGCAGGTTCGAACTCGGGTAGTAAATAGGTGTAGTGATGTAATAAGTACCTTTATCCTTCGCCATTTCCTCTAAATTCCTTTCATCTGAAAAGTTTTACGTCCGTGTATCTTATGATAAGATCCACGATGTCCTCTATCTCGACATATCCGCTGTCGAGGGACAGGTGGTAGTTGACAGGCTCTCCCCACTTCTGACCGGTGTGGTAAGCGTAGTAGTTGGCCCTGCCCTTGTCCGTATCCTTCATCATCTTCTTGACGGAATCAGCCGGCACGCCGTATTCCTCGACTGCCCTCTTGATCTTATCGGCTTCCTCCGCGTATATGAAAACGTTGGTCGCTTCAGGCATGCCTCTCAGCACGTAGTCGGCGCATCTTCCGACTATGACGCAGGAGCCTTCGTCCGCGATCTTCTTTATGGTATCGAACTGAGCCAGGAAGAACCTCTCGTTCAGGGAAAGGCTCTCAGGTCCCGCCTCTGCGGTACCAAGCGCCGAAGCCAGACTGTAAAGGAAGCTGTTCTTCGCTTTCTTCTCGGCGTCCTCTATCATGTCCCTGCAGAATCCCGATTCCTCGGCGATCCTGTCAAGGAGCTCCTTGTCGTAGTACGGCACGCCCATCTTCTCAGCCAGACGCTTTCCTATCAATCTGCCGCCGCTTCCGAATTCACGGCTTATCGTTACTATTTTCTTATTGCCCATACGGATCCCTCCTTAGGTCTCATTCAGCAATACTCAAGTTGTCGTCATGGGCTGTCCGGCAAATCGTAAGGCGCCGCCGGGCACAGCCCTGCTTCCGATTAATTGTGTCCATTATATCACAATTTGTCTCATCTTTGTAACAGAATTCGCAATTTTCACCGCACGGGCGATTCGGGCGGCCGGGCGGCAGTCCACAGGTCGGACGGCAGAGAACAGGCAGGCAGTCCACAGGTCGCGGGCGGGCAGACAGCAAACCCTCGCGTCACAAACATCTAACAAAAGCTTTACTCCGGCGCGATATAAGGATAGCGGCGATTTCCTTATAATATATCCCAAAAGCGAATGCATGATGATACAGGAGAGAAAACATGAGATTCAGGAAAATTGCAGGCATGTTCATCGCCCTCCTCATCCTGGCGATATCGGCAGTTCCGGTATCCGCCGCCAACGGAGAAGATGCG
>CASEFF010000079.1 GCA_949287115.1 uncultured Bacillota bacterium
GAGGAGGTGCGTTATGGAACGAAAGATGACGAGAGACGAAGCCTGGGAGCTGCTGACGGAATACACGGAGACGCCGGCTCTGCTGAATCACGCGAAGATGGTGGAAGCTGTCATGGAGCATTTTGCCGGACTTGCCGGAGAAGATCCTGAGATCTGGGGAGTCGCGGGGCTGCTGCACGATATAGACTATGAAAAATATCCCGATGAGCACTGCATCAAGGCTGAGGAGATAATGAAGGAGCACGGCGTGGATGACGTATATATCCGCGCCATGAAGTGTCACGGTTACGGTATATGTACCGATACGGTGCCTGAAAGCGCCATGGAAAAGACGCTGTATACCGTAGACGAACTGACGGGTCTCATAAACGCCGCGTGTCTGATGAGACCGTCGAAGAGCGTTTTGGATATCGAGGTCAAATCTGTGAAGAAGAAATTCAAGGACAAGCATTTTGCGGCCGGAGTGGATCGTGATATCATCAGAAAAGGCTGTGAGATGCTGGGCATGGAGCTGGACGACGTGATAGGCGAGACCATAGCGGGAATGAGAAAAAAAGCCGAAGACATAGGTCTGAAAGGAAACCTGTAATGTCCGGGATGTAAAGGCGAGAGGAGGAGCGGATATGTCGGTAGTATATGTAAAAGGCGCGGTGATGGTGCCCCATCCGCCTCTCATCATACCTGATGTGGGACGGGGACAGGAAAGAAAAATACAGGCGACGATAGATGCGTACGGTGAAGCGATGAAACTCCTTGCGTCGTGGGAGCCCGATACCGTGATCGTACTGTCGCCGCATACGGTGATGTACGCCGATTATTTCCACATTTCACCGGGAGCAGGCTCGAACGGAGATTTCGGTCAGTTCGGAGCGCCGCAGGTCGTGGTGTCTGCGGAGTACGATGCGGAGCTGGTGCAGGAGATAGAAAGGGAAGCTCAGGCGATGGGGATACCCGCCGGGACACTGGGAGAGCGTGACAGGAGACTGGATCACGGCACGATGATCCCGCTGTGGTTTCTTGAAAGATATCGCAGAGGATATGAGGTCGTCAGGATAGGATTGTCGGGTCTGGCTCTTTCGGAGCATTACAGGCTCGGGCAGTGCATACAGCGTGCTGCGGAAAGGTGCGGGCGCCGTATCGCAGTCATAGGCAGCGGAGATCTGTCGCATAAACTTAAAGAAGACGGACCGTACGGATTTTGCGAGGAAGGTCCGCAGTATGACAGCGGCATCATGGACGTTATGGGAAATGCCGATTTCGGGAAGCTGCTGGACTTTTCGGAAGAATTCTGCGACAAGGCTGCAGAGTGCGGGCACCGGTCGTTCGTAATCATGGCGGGCGTTCTGGACGGAATGGCTGTGAAGGCGGAAAGACTGTCGTATGAGGGGACATTTGGAGTCGGCTACGGCGTATGCACGTATGAGGCCGGGAGCCATGATACCGACAGGGAATTCCTCAGGCTCCGCGAAGAAAAGGTGAAGCGGAAAGCGGCAGAGCTGCGGGATAGTGAGGGCGAGTATGTATCCCTGGCGCGGCATACCGTTGAGGAATATGTAAGGACAGGTAAAAAGCCTGTTGTGCCCGACGGACTTTCCGACGATATGTATGAAAAGAAAGCAGGCGTGTTCATTTCTCTTAAAAAGGACGGAGCGCTGAGAGGATGCATAGGCACCATCGCTCCCGTAAGGGAGAGCATCGCAGAGGAGATAATATCGAACGCTGTAAGTGCGGCGACGAGGGATCCGAGGTTCAGCCCCGTAAGGGCGGATGAGCTGGAAAGTCTGATATACAGCGTCGATGTTCTTGGTGAGCCGGAGGAGATCAGCTCGCCGGATGAGCTCGATGTGAAACGGTACGGCGTGATCGTCAGCTCAAAGGGCAGGAGAGGTCTTCTTTTGCCTGATCTGGAAGGTGTGGATACCGTAGAAGACCAGATAGCCATAGCCAGGAGAAAGGCGGGCATACCGGACAGGGAAAAGGATGTAAAACTGGAGCGTTTTGAGGTGGTGAGACACCATTGAGCGATTTTAATGCGAAGGAAGCCTTTAAGGCGGCGTGTACGGTTTCGGGAGCAGCGGATCGTGATGGCAGAGCAGTGTGCGATGTCTGCGGTCATCACTGCGCCCTTTCGAAAGGGCAGTACGGCCGGTGCGGAGCAAGGAAAAACGAAGGCGGAGATATAGTCTGCGTGAATTACGGGAAAGTCACGTCACTGGCGCTGGATCCAATAGAAAATAAACCGCTGGATCGTTTTTATCCAGGCAGTATGATACTGTCGGTCGTCAGTTTCGGGTGCAATA
>CASEFF010000080.1 GCA_949287115.1 uncultured Bacillota bacterium
CACAAACTCATGAATCCATGACCTATAGCCTGGAATATGGACGACGACATGATACCGAATGCTGCCGGCAGGAAGCAGAGGCTTATAATCCTCAGTGCCGGTATACCTATATCATACATCTCCTGATGGCCGGTCGAATTGAATATGGTGATCAGCTCTCTAGGGAATATCTGGAATATCACGAGTCCGATGGCCATTATCACTATGGCTGCCATGAGGCCCTTTCTGTAAGCCTCCATCAGTCTCTTCCTGCTTCTGGCTCCATAATTGAATCCCATTATCGGAAGCACCCCCTGATTGAGTCCGAAGACCGGCATGAATATGAAGGACTGGAGCCTTCCGTACACGCCCATGACCGCAACTGCCGTTTCCGTGAGTCCTCCCAGGATTATGTTCATACCGAACTGCATTATCGAAGCTATGGACTGCATCAGCATGGCCGGTGCGCCTACGGCGTATATATCCTTAAGTATCCTGCCCTGTGTCTTCCATCCGAACAGCTTCACATGTACGGCGTGCTTCTTGCCGAAGAGGAATATCTGACCCATGCACATGGACAGGAACTGACCGAATACCGTTGCAACAGCGGCTCCGATAACTCCCATCTCAGGGAACGGTCCTATACCGAATATGAGCACGGGATCCATGATTATATTCGTTACGGCTCCCACCAGACTGCATATCATCGGGATCTTCATGCTTCCCGTCGACTGCAGTATCTTCTCGGTAGTCACCTGTACTATCGAGAACAGCGATCCGATGGTTATGATCTGCATGTAGTATATGCCGTTATCTATTATATACGGCGTATTTGACATGAGGTTCATCATCGGCTCCGACAGGAATATACCTATGAGGGCGAAAAACGCCCAGCTGAAAAACGCCAGCCTGTATCCGTGGCTCGCAGCCAGATCCGCCTCCTCATATCGCCTGGCTCCCAGTCTTCTCGATATCAGAGAGTTTATTCCCACTCCCGTACCCACAGATACCGATATAATCAGCATCTGCACCGGGAATATGTACGTTACCGCCGCCAGTGCCTGTTCGCTTATGAGCGACACGAAAAAGCTGTCCACTACGTTGTAGAATGCCTGTATGAACATGGATATCACAGCAGGCCACGACATGGTGAATATCAGCTTCCCGACGGGCATGTTCCCCATCCTGTCTACATGATCCGCGTTGTTGAGTCTGTCATTGTTCTCCATACTTGTCTCGCCTTTCATCGCAATGTTTTTTCCCATAAAAATTTGCCTAAGAATTTTAGGCAAACCTCTCTCGCATATACCGTATAATTCTACCATCGTTGATGCGATGAAGTCAAGTATGTATCGTATCAAAATGCCGGCGTCAAATCCTTCAAAGGCCCGCGCCGGCATCGTTTACCGCTATACCATGATACGTCCGTCCATGCTCCGCAGCTGTATTTCCCAATCAGTCTTTGGATTTGTAGTAGAGCATGCAATGACAGTATCCTTCAAAATCAGGATCCGCCATCTGTTCCCTGAACTCCTGACAGATGCATTTGTTCTCGGGCTTTATCTCCACACGGCACGGACAATATCCGTTTTTCATTTTGAGACCTTCCCTTATCCTTGCGACGATCTCCTTATCCTCGTTCAGCCTTACAGACATTGCGTTCACTCCGCCGATATCATGCTTTCCACAGGCCGTGGAGATTGCAGTATTCGTAAACGGCTTTCAACTGATCGTTGTCCAGCGTAAACTCTGCCTCAGGCTTCGTTCCCGGCTTCAGATACTTGATCTGGCTGCCGTTCTCCGTTTCAAGACATACCCACTGGATATAATGTTCATCCATCATAGGATGTTCAACGGATCCGACCTTTACCTTTACCTTGCTGCCGTCCTGCTCAACTACAGGCACGTGTTTTTCCTGAGCTGCATCGGTCGTTCCCGCCACAAGCTCCGTCATCTTCTGTCCACAGCACATTACAGGCACGCCTTTGTCCTCTACCATCGTTATGATGTTGCCGCAGTGTTCGCATCTATAAAATTTCATATCAGTACCTCCTCTTCACGCGAGTGGATCTCATGTCGACTCGCTTCAGGTTGCAATAATTTACCTTGTAAGTCCATAATACTCCTTTTTGTATAGAAGTCAAGGTATTTAAGCAAATTTCACCGAAAAAGTCCAAAATCGACACAGAAACACCACGCACCACAGTTATTGACATATGTCATTTAAAATGCTATCATGCTTATATACGAACGATTCAAACGATACAACAGTTATACGGGGAGTGAACAGATATGAAAATAGCGGTTACTTATGAAAACGGCCAGGTGTTCCAGCACTTCGGCCATACCAGAGAATTCAAA
>CASEFF010000081.1 GCA_949287115.1 uncultured Bacillota bacterium
CCAGTCGTAGCATACGATCTTATTCCTTCCCGTCACGGCCCTTGCAAGACGCAGTATGAAACGGTTGGCGTCGGTGGCGCTCGTGGTAAACTGCCAGTATTTCATGCCAAAACGCCTGCTGAGCTCATTGCTGTTATATATACAGTCCTCCGTCGGCAGCATATATGTCGTTCCCTTCTTCACCGCCTCCGATATCGCCTTTACGGCAGGCTCCTGCGCGTGCCCGATCATGGAGCCCGTATCGCCAAGGCACAGATCTATATACATGTTGCCGTCAACGTCGGTGAAATGGGCGCCCTTCGCCTCGCTGACGAATATCGGGAAAGGTCCGGCCCACCTCGTCATCCAGTTCATCGGCACGCCGTCCAGCAAATTGGCCTTCGCCTCCTCATACATCTTTTTTGAGATTTTGTGAGTCTGCTCAAACAGCTCGCGCTCTTCCTGATACTTTTTCTCAAGTTTTTTTCTGTCTATCATATATACATACCTCCTCTGCAGTTCCTTTTATACCGACAGTTTACCCCCGTTGTTCTTTAGAAAAAAACCTCTTTGGTGTGATCTTTGGCGCCTTATACTCCTTTGGAAGTATTTTTATACTCCCTTTTTTGTCCTCTCCCCTTGACAATGTGCAAATGAGCGGCGTAACATATCAACAAGACAACAATGTACGGGAGGTGAGCATATGTGCTTTTCGGCCGAAGAGTGGGAGAAAATCAACGATGCAGTAAAAATGATCAACGCCGTTTCCCTCGATGAAAAAGCGGTGAGAAAAAACATACTCAAAGCGATACACTCGCTTATCTACTACGATTTCGGCGATTTCTGCCATGCCGTACACGATGAAGCAACGAACGATACCATCATAACCGACCCCGTTTCTCTGACACGATACTCCAGAGAATTCCAGATGGAATACGAATACGCCTATCAGACTCATTACGGCCAGATGGACTATACCAAATGGTGCCTGAACAGCAGCGGCTCTCTCGCATTCAGGGAAAGCGACATCATAGATAACGAAGTACGCCTCAAGAGCAGGTTTTACAATGAATTCCTCAAACCCCGCGGCCTCGTACATTCCATGGGGTGCTATATCATAAACGAAGAGCTTGTCCCGACGCCCGGCGCCATAGCGCTTTACCGCGACTTTGCACAGGCCAACTTTACAGAAAGGGATCTCGATATCCTCAACATACTGCTCCCCCATATAGAAAACCGCATGGCGCAGCAGAGCGCCCACGACCTTTCGGTTTCCTCTGCCGCCGCCGAAGAGATAAACGCCAGAGATCTCTATCTCATGAACAGATACGGCTTCACCCGGCGCGAGATAGCGGTGGCAAACGAGTTGCTTTCCGGAGCTTCCAACGCGGAGATCGCCGGACACCTCACCATCAGCGTCCACACGGTCAAAAAGCACGTTTCCCACATACTGCAGAAAGCCGAAGTCCCGAACCGTATAAGGCTGATTCAGCTCCTTCAGCAACACTGACAGAACGGAGGATTAACGATGGAACAGATGACATTTTTCGAACGCGATAACGCCGCACCGCTGGCGGCAAGGCTCAGACCTCAAACCCTCGATGAGATCGTCGGTCAGGAACATCTCATCGGCAGCGGTAAGATCCTCCGCCGCCTCATAGAGAGCGACAACATCACATCCATGATATTCTGGGGGCCTCCGGGAGTCGGCAAGACCACCCTTGCCCGCGTCATCGCAAGGTGCACGAAAGCCGAATTCATAGACTTTTCGGCCGTCACCAGCGGCATAAAGGAGATCCGCGCCGTGATGCAGCAGGCCGAGGAAAACCGCAGGTTCGGCGGCCGCACCATCGTCTTCGTGGACGAGATACATCGCTTCAACAAGGCCCAGCAGGACGCCTTTCTTCCCTTCGTGGAAAAGGGCAGCATCATCCTCATCGGCGCCACTACCGAAAACCCGTCATTCGAGGTGAACGGAGCGCTCCTGTCGAGATGCAGGGTGTTCGTGCTCCAGAGCCTCACGACTGAAAACATCGTCGCGCTGCTCAGACGCGCCATCACCGACCGGCGCGGATTCGGCGATCTCGATATCGATATCGAAGATGAGATGCTGGAAGCCATCGCCGTATTCTCCAACGGAGACGCCCGTGCCGCACTGTCGACTCTTGAAATGGTCATCTTAAACGGCGATACTGACGACAGCTCCATCACCGTCACGAAAGAGACCCTCGAGCAGTGCACATCGAAAAAGTCTCTGCTATACGATAAGAACGGCGAAGAGCATTACAACCTCATCTCCGCCCTGCATAAATCCATGAGAAACTCCGATCCCGATGCTGCAGTATACTGGCTGGCGAGGATGCTGGAAGCAGGCGAAGATCCCCTTTACGTGGCGCGGCGCGTCACACGCTTTGCCAGCGAAGACGTGGGGCTTGCCGACCCGCGTGCCCTGGAGATAGCGGTCGCCGCATATCAGGCCTGTCATTTCATCGGTATGCCCGAGTGTTCGGTGCATCTTACGGAAGCCGTAGTATACATGTCGCTGGCTCCAAAGTCGAATTCACTTTACATGGCGTACGAAAGCGCGAAAAAGGACGCGCTGTCACAGATCGCAGATCCGGTGCCCGAGGTCATACGCAACGCGCCGACGAAGCTGATGAAAGATCTGGGATACGGAAATGGTTATCAGTACGCCCACGACACGGAGGACAAACTGACCGATATGCAGTGCCTGCCGGACTCGCTGCTGGACCGCAGATATTACCGCCCTACGGATCAGGGCGTAGAAACGAGGTTCAAAGACAGGCTGGCACAGATAGACCGATGGAAAAAACAGCACAAAAAATAAGCCGG
>CASEFF010000082.1 GCA_949287115.1 uncultured Bacillota bacterium
AGTTTCGAAAAAAGACGCTCACTTTTGTGGGCGTTATTTTTTTTGAGACGCGGCGTTCCATGTGATAAAATGTCATTGCAGGAGGGAGATCATGCGTGATATCAGTACGAAGCTGGGAGACATACGTTTCTCGCGCAACATGATAAACGACATCGTCGCAAGGTCCATGGAAGCCTTTTCGGACAGGGCGGAGCTGCTCAACTACAGGGGCGGTCATAAGAACGTCAGGGTCGAAGACGGTGAAGACGGTATGGAGATAACGGCATATATCGTCGTTCGTTTCGGCGAGAGCATAAAGGAAGTGACGGAAGGCATACTGGACAGCATATATGACGAAGTCGAAAAGGTAACGGGGCAGCGGCCTGCGAAGGTGACGGTGATCGTGACGGGTACGGCCGCGAAGAACACGGTGAAGAGGCACATAGAGGTGAGCAGATAAATGGATCCTAAGGACAGCGTGCTGCAGCTTAAGGGCGTAGGGCCGAAAAAAGCCGGAGCACTGGAAAAACTCAATATAAGGACTGTCGAAGATCTGATGTTTTTCCTTCCGAGGGACTACGAGGACAGGAGAAAACGCACGCGTATATGCGATATGACGGACGGTGAAGTGACGGGCGTCGAGTGTGAAGTGGCAGCCGTGGTCAGCGGCGGATACAGGTACGGACGAAAGCGGACGCTCAGGGTCACGGTAACGGACGGTACGGGCGCCATGGAAGTCATATTCTTTAACGCCGCATATCTGAAGAACGCCTTCGGGAAGGGAGAGCGGTATCTCTTCTTCGGGAAGGCCGAGAGGAGAGCGGGCAGGGTGCAGATGATCCATCCCGACTTCTGCAGGGCATCGGAAGCGAAGGAAGGCATAATGGCGGTATATCCTCTCACAAAAGGGATAAGCCAGCGGGAGATGAGAGCATGGCAGGAGGCCGTAAGGCCGATGTACGCCGTGGCGGAGGACTTTCTCAGCGAAGGGTTCAGAGAGGAGAACAGGCTCTGCGACATGGAATACGCCCTTGAGAACGTTCATTTCCCGACGGAAAGGCAGAAGATGCTGGAGGCGAGATACAGGCTCATCTTCGATGAACTGCTGGTGATGCAGACCGGTATGATGGCGGCAAGACACATGACGGACGAAAACACCGGCGGCATAGCGTTTTCAAAGGAAGCCGATGTGTCAAAATACATAGATGCTCTGCCGTACGAGCTTACGGGAGCTCAGAAGAGATGCGTGGATGAGATAGAGCGTGATCTCGAGAGCGGCCGGATGATGAACCGCCTCGTTCAGGGCGACGTGGGGTCGGGAAAGACGGCTGTCGCGGAGATCGCGATGTACAAGGCCGTCATGAGCGGTTATCAGGCGGTGCTGATGGCTCCCACCGAGATACTGGCCAGACAGCATTTCGAAGGTATGAAAAAGGCTTTTGAGCCGTACGGCATCGGGATCGGTTTCCTGTCGGGCTCGCTGAAAGCGGCAGGCAGGCGCGAGACGCTGGAAGGCATAAAGTCGGGAAGGCTGCAGGTGATAATAGGAACCCATGCCGTCATACAGCCGGAAGTGGAATTTCATCGCCTGGGACTTGTCATAACCGACGAACAGCACAGGTTCGGCGTGAGACAGCGCGTGAAGCTGAAGGAAAAGGGTGAAAATCCCAATGTGCTGGTTATGACGGCAACGCCTATACCGAGGACCCTTTCCGTCGTGCTGTACGGCGATCTGGACGTGTCGGTGATAGACGAGATGCCGCCGGGAAGGCAGAAGATCGCCACCAGGAGCGTAGGCGGTGAAAAACGCGAAAAATGCTATGATTTCGTGGAAGAGCAGCTGAAAGCGGGCAGACAGGCATACGTCGTCACTCCGCTGATAGAGGAGTCCGATGCGATGGATGTCAGGTCGGCGACGCAGGTGGCCGATGAGCTTAAAAGACGTTTCGGAGACTACAGCGTGGCGCTCATACACGGAGCCATGAAGCAGGACGAGAAGGATCGCATCATGGAAGACTTTTACGGCGGAAAGACGGATGTGCTGGTGTCAACGGTCGTCATAGAGGTCGGGATAAACGTCCCCAACGCAACGGTCATCGTGGTGGAGAACGCGGAAAGGTTCGGCCTTGCACAGCTCCATCAGCTCCGGGGCCGGGTGGGAAGAGGAAGCCATAGATCCTACTGCTTCCTCATATTCGACGGCGGATCGGAGACCGCCAGGAAGAGGGGCGAGATAATGGAGAGCTCATCCGACGGATTTTACATAGCCGAAGAGGATCTGAAGTTGAGGGGGCCGGGCGAGATATTCGGTACGAGACAGCACGGACTGCCGGATCTTAAGATAGCCGACCTTTCGAGGCATCTTAGGATAATGGAACACGCCAGACGCGAGGCGAGGGCGGTGATCCGGCGCGATCCGGAGCTGAAAGACGTGGAAAACGGAGGATTGAGGCACAGGGTCGTCAAAATGTTCGGAGACGATCTGAGCCTCGACCTGTAGATCATATCACAAGGACACATCACAAGGAGGGACGATATGCGCGTAATAGCCGGAAAATACAAGGGAAGAAAACTGCGCACACCAGCCGATAATTCCATAAGACCTACGACGGACAAGGTAAAGGAGGCGCTTTTCAGCATACTGACGGAGTACACGGGCGGCAGCAGGGTGCTGGATCTGTTCTCCGGGACAGGAGGCCTGGGGATTGAGGCGCTGAGCCGCGGAGCGAGGGAGTGCGTCTTCGGAGACGGTTCGCGGGACAGCATAAAGCTAATAAAGGAGAATATCGCACATTGCGGCGCAGAGAAAGAGGCGGTGGTGATACCGGGAGATTTTAGAAAGCTGCTGATGAACGTCAGAGGCGACTTCGACATCATAATTCTGGATCCCCCTTACGACAGAGGACTGATGGAGCCGTGCTTTGAGATCATAAGGGAGCGGGGACTGCTGGCGGAAGACGGCCTGATAGTGGCCGAACACAGGAAGGAGGAGTCCTTACCAGATGAGATCTGCGGATTTTCCAGGCTGAAGGAGCGCAGGTACGGTATCGTGGTACTGTCAATATATTGTTGAACAGGCTGTTGATCCATGGTATAATTAATAGTAATTTCTGGGAGGATCTGAAGATGAAGACAAAAGCCTTATATACCGGCTCATTCGACCCGCTGACCAACGGACATATGAACATAATAGAGAGAGCGGCGAAACTGTATGATGAGCTGACCATAGGGATAATCGTCAATCCTTCAAAGAAGTGTCTCTTTTCCCTTGAAGAGAGAAGAAGGATGATATCGGATGCGCTCAGACATCTCCCGAATGTCAGCGTCGACTGCTTTTCGGGGCTGCTGGCCAGATATGTCAACGACAACGGCTTCAACGTCGTAGTAAGAGGTCTGAGGGCGACGATGGATTTCGAATATGAGATACAGATGGCACAGATGAATGCAAGACTGTTCGATGAGACCGTGGAGACGGTATTCCTCATGACGGATCCGAAGTATTCCTTCATAAGCTCCAGCATGATAAAGGAGGTCCATTCCCTTGGAGGCTCCATAGAAGGGCTGGTGCCGGACGAGATACTGAGAAAGATGGACGAATCTATTGGCGATAAATAGGAGGATAATATGAGAGTTTTGGAACTTTTGGAAGAAATTGAAGAGATCGTTGATACTGCGGCGGGATTTCCTCTTACGGGAAAGATCATGGTGGATTCTCAGGAATTGCTTGAAATAGTCAGAGAGATAAGAGCGGAACTGCCCGATGAGATACAGCAGGCACAGTGGATAAAGAACGAGAGAGAGCGTATCATAGCCGAAGCGAGGACGCAGTATGAAGCGGTCATCGAGGATGCGCAGAAGCAGGCCGATGCTCTCGTAGAGAACAACGATATAACGGTAAAGGCGAAGATGCGTGCCGACGAACTGATGAGAGTCACCGAGAATACGGCAAAGCAGCTCAAGATAAGCACATACGATTATCTCGACAGCATACTCTACAGCTTTCAGGGAAAGATGGAACATCTCAGCTCCATCTATTTCGGCGAGATGTTCACCAGCATAGAAAAGGCCTTCGAGGATATCAATTCGGCGCTGGCGGCCAACAGGGACGAGCTGAAGGACATGGCATACAGGACCCAGATGGATGCGGAGGACATCACTCAGCAGCCTCAGGACGGCGAAGCTCAGGAAGACAGATAGCAGGAGCATATATAAGGACGTATATCACACCCGTGATCTGTGAAGGACGACAGATGCGGGTGTTTTTTTGTTGCCTTCACGGGGGAGCTTTGTTTTCCGCCGTCGGGGTCCGAATGTCTTCCATTGGGCGCGGCTTTATGTTATCATTTCCTCATGAGAGTACTTGGTATAACGGCGGAGTACAATCCGCTGCACAACGGACATATATATCATCTGAGACGTTCCGCGGAGGAGACGGGAGCCGACTGCACGGTCGTTGTCATGAGCGGTTACTTTACCCAGAGGGGCGAAGCGGCGATCCTGGACAAATGGACAAGAAGCAGGCTGGCCGTGGAGCACGGCGCAGATCTCGTGCTGGAGCTGCCCTTCGTCTTTGCGTGTGCCAGAGGGAGCGTGTTTGCGGCCGGTGCTGTAGACATATTGAAGGGTATGGGCGTCACCGACATATCCTTCGGCAGCGAGACGGGGGATTCGGAGATGCTGGAGAGCCTCGTGGACGATCTTCGCGCAAAGAGGCGGGAGATAGACGAGCTGACGCGACGGAGGATGAGAGACGGCGATTCATATGCGCGATCATACAGGGCTGCGGCAGGCAGCGTGCTGGGAGAGGAAAGAGCATCTCTCATGGATACGCCCAACAATATACTGGCGATAGAGTACATGAAGCGGATAGCCCACTGGCGTGATGCGGGATACGCGACGGATGTCCATGCCGTGAAGCGTTTCGGATCGGGGTATGACGATGTGAACGATGAGGCCGGATTTGCGGGCGCGTCGGCCATCAGAAGGGCTGTGTCCTCGGAAGGCGCCGGCAGCGTCGCAGCCTACGTGCCCGATGATGTGGAAAGGGAGCTTGTAAAGGCGGAAGACCCGGCCGAGGCTGAAAGAAGAGCGTTCCTGCTGCTGCAGAACGCTCTGGTGACGCGGGACGGCAGGGAACTTTCGGACATATACTGTATGGGCGAAGGGCTGGAAAACAAGCTGAAAAGGGAGATCGTGAGAGCAGGTTCGATGAAAGAGCTCATTTCGTCTGTCGTATCGAGGCGGTATACGGAAGCTGCCGTAAGGAGGCTTCTTGTGTATATACTTATGGATATGCGCGTGTACGATCCGCCGTCGAAGATATACGGACGCGTGCTGGCAGCCGGAGAAAAGGGCAGAAAGCTCCTGCGCCGTATGGCGGATGACGACGGCGATCATATCCCCATCATCACGTCGGTGAACAGCCGGCGCGATGTCTGCGCACAGGTGGAGGATACTCTGAAATACGACATGATGGCAGCGGACGTGTACAATATCATAAAG